>JAGZLW010000026.1 GCA_018364455.1 Streptococcus mitis
TCCGTGCTGCTAGCTCAGCTATCGATAAAGCAGAAACTAAAGGTTTGATTCACAAAAACAAAGCAAGCCGCGATAAAGCTCGTCTTTCAGCTAAACTTGCTAAATAAGAAACAGTCCATAGAGGCTGTTTTTTTGTCTCCAAATAGGAAAAGGTAGAAAATGAAAATCGCAATTATCGGATATTCTGGTGCTGGTAAGTCAACGCTAGCAGAAAAGTTATCTAACTACTACTCCATCCCAAAACTGCACATGGACACACTCCAATTTCAACCTGGTTGGCAAGACAGTGACCGCGACTGGATGTTAACCAAGATGAAAAACTTTCTCACCAAGCATGAAGCTTGGGTCACTGATGGGAATTATTCTTGGTGCTATTACGAGGAAAGAATGCAGGAAGCTGACCAAATCATCTTTCTCAATTTTTCCCCATTGACCTGTCTCTTTCGAGCCTTTAAACGTTATCTCACATACCGAGGCAAGGTCAGAGAAAGTATGGCAGCTGGTTGTCAAGAACAGTTTAATTGGGAGTTTATCAGATGGATTCTCTGGGATGGACGGACTAAAGCTCAAAAAGAGAATTACCAAAAACTTTGCCAAGAATACTCACATAAAGTCACTATTCTTCGGAATCAGAAAGAACTAGATCAATTTCTAGATAAGAAAAGGAAGTCCTCCAATTCATAAAGAAGGGCTTCCTTTTTTGATATAATTATTCTGCAATCAAGGTTTCTAATCCAACCTTCATCATATCGGTGAAGGTATTTTGGCGTTCTTCTGCAGTTGTATCTTCATCTGGATTGACTAAACTATCAGAAATAGTCATGATGGCAAGCGCGTCAACATGGTGTTGGGCTGCCAGATAGTAAAGGGCTGCTGCTTCCATTTCCACAGCCTTGACTCCCCATTTACCAAGTTCGATGTTCTTTTCAAAGTAGTTTGAGTAAAAGACATCAGATGACAAAACGTTCCCAACGTGGGTTGTCATACCGAGATTTTTGGCAATATGATAAGCCTTATCCAGCAAGTCAAAGCTAGCGATTTGTGGGAAATCATACTGTGGCCAGTCATTACGGACGATGTTTGAATTGGTCGCAGCTGCCTGCGCCAAAACTAATTCACGGACGTGAACATCTTCATTCAAAGAACCTGCAGTTCCCACACGAATCAATTTCTTCACACCGTAGTCAACAATCAACTCACGCGCATAAATCGAAATAGATGGCATTCCCATCCCAGTTCCCATGACTGATACACGGTGACCTTTGTAAGTACCAGTGTAGCCAAACATGTTACGCACTTCGTTAAAACAAACAGCATCTTCAAGGAAATTCTCCGCAATAAACTTAGCACGAAGAGGATCGCCTGGAAGAAGAATTCTATCAGCAATTTCACCCTGCTGAGCAGCAATATGGATAGACATAATTTATGATACAAAGAGCGAGAAGAAAACGACTGAAAATTAGGAATCTGACGAGAAATCCTGATTTCTCAGTCAGATTATCTATTTTCCAAGTTTTCCGCTCGTGTTCAAATCAAAACACACGCTCTACCTTTCTTTTTTTTTTATTTTATTTTTATAGCTAGGAAAAATCGGATTCAATCATGACTCCGATAAGCCTACTTCTTTTTTATTTCAAACAGTTATTGATAAATTGACAATAGTTTTTAACCTTTTAAGATAAATCTTTGATTAGAAGAAACGGTCGTTCTCTATCTTATTACTCTATTCTTTGACTTCTGACACAGTATGTTAGCCCAAGAAAAACGGTCTAATATTTTTGCAAATTCATAGGCTAAAACAGCTGTTACTAAGAGATACGAAAGAGAATCTATACCTAGCCCAGTGAAACCTATAACTAATCCGGTTGCAGAAATGGGCGCCCTCAAGGTCACAGATAAAAAGCAAACAGATCCCAAAAGCAAAATGCTTGGCTGGCTATCCCCTCCTAGAATCATTCCAAAGAGAGCAGCTCCAGCCATCCCCAAGGCAAAAGATGGCGTAAGTGTACCACCATAGGCCCCTGCCCACAGAGTAATAAGAACGACCAGTGCTTTTAGGATAAACAAGAGGAATACTGTTTTACCATTGCTACCATTCAATACTTCCTGAGCCATCATACGTCCATTTCCAAGTAGATGTGGAAAATAACTTGACAACCCAGCAAGAAAAAGAAAAGCTGTAGGCAATGTGAGAAGTACTCGTTTATCTTTTATCCTGTTTGAAGACACTTCTTTACTTAAGCGACCAAAAAGCCAAGCTAGTGGGCTTAAGAAAAGAAGTAATAAGGGAATAATCCATATTTCCTTTAATGACCATGTTATCGCTGGAATCTGGTAGAGAGCCTGATCTGAAATAACCAAGCCTGCTATATAGGTTGAAACATAGGTAGTCAAACCGACTAAGACAAATCGTTTAATAGATAGAGCAATTCCTAGGGTTTCAAAAACAAAGAAGACACTTGTTAATGGAACCTGATAGACAGCTGCTAAACCAGCACCAGCACCACAAGCAAGGAGAAAGATTTGATCCTTCTTAGAGAGAGAACATATTTTTCCAATTGGTCCTGCAAATAGAGTTCCAATCTCTCGCGGCGCAGCTTCTTTACCAATAGGTGCTCCCCCTCCAACTGCAATAATCTGCCAAATTGAATGAAATAGCTGTCTTAAAAAATGAAGCTTGTATCGTGAAGTCTCATCCTTCATCTGAGCTTTGATGGAATAAATCTTCGACCCTTTTTGCAAGAAATACCAGACCAAGGATGAGCCAAGACCCACGATTATTAAACTTAGTCCTATTCTTGAGGAGGAAACTCCATCTGTCAAAAATCCACTATGATGCTCTGACCGACCAAAAGCCAGCTCCTCCACCATCTCTAAAAGATAATGTAGAAAAATACCAGATAAACCTGAAACTATTCCTTGCAAAATTACTGCTAGGAATAATTTAAGATTATAAGGGATTTTCTGAAAAATACTCCTCAATTCTTTTAACATAGTAATAATTCAGCAAAAACGGCTTTAAGTAAGCCTTTAAAATCACCTTTAACACACTCAGTCACTTCTATAACCTCTTCGTGGTTAATCTCTTCTTTGAAACCAGTAGTATAGTTAGTAATACATAAAATTCCTAGAAGTTTCAAACCTGAGTAGGCTACAACAATAACTTCAGGAGCAATTGACATTCCGACCACATCTGTTCCAAGCATCTTATAGGTACGAATTTCCGCTCGTGTTCAAATCAGAACACGCGCTCTACCTTTCTGTTTATACTCTTCAAAAATCTCTTCAAACCACGTCAACGTCGCCTTGCCGTATATATGTTACTGACTTCGTCAGTTATATCTACAACCTCAAAGCAGTGCTTTGAGCAGCCTTCGGCTAGTTTCCTAGTTTGCTCTTTGATTTTCATTGAGTATTAATTTTGTTCTTTCACAGAGAGCTACCTGAGTTCTATTCAAGCTCAGGTAGTACTTTCTTATAAACTAGATAAACTAACTGTCATTGTACCATCAGATTACAAGACATCATCGTCACTCACCTTGGAATTCAATGTCGTACCCCAATGAGTGATTTTCCGATGTGGTTGGGCGAGAAGAGGTCTGTTGTCATAGATTGTTTGCCATCTATTCCAGATAAGACCTGTTCTCTTTTCGATCTTAATTCGCAGATTTCTCATATTTTCTTTAATTGGAAGGTTGAGTACAAAACCTGCAGTCTGGTTACGTCCATTTCCTTCCCAAGAATGACTACGAACAACTGAATGACCATTTTTATCTACTGTAACTTCTTCCCAAGTTATAGAATAGCGTGCAATGTAAGCTCCACTATGCTGAATAGTTAGGGTTTTATCTTTTACAGGAGTGTAATTTAACACTTGTACTGGCTTAGAAGTTGGTGGTGTCACAGCATTCTTAGCTATAAATCGAAACACTTCTACTTCAGCAAGACTAAGAGCTTGATTTTTTTGACGTAGCTGAATGCGAACACGGCGGCCCAACTTGCCATCCAACTGAAGATCTAAACGATTTCCTTCTAAACGAGAAACATACTTTCTAGTAACTTCTGTCCCTTTTTCATCATATAAAATCACATCAAAATCTGCCAAACGTTTGGAAAGCTCGCCATCTCCACGATTATAAAGACGGACAAGTCCTACCTGTTCTGTACGACCTAAATCAACTTCCCACCAAGGCTGATTTTCAAATTTTGTATGAGTAATTGATTGCTGGCTGTAGTTACTATTGGTATTTCCATCTAGAGCACGACTAGCATCTCCTCCAAACTCAGTAGAGCTTTGGCGTGCTTGCTTTTTCCATGCGATATTCTCAGCACGCAAGACTTGAACTTCTGCGAGACTGAGAGCATTGTAACCATCTAACTCAATACGGACAAAACGAGCTTTTTTATAGTCAATTGCAATTTGTGCAGAGATATCTTTCAGAGATGCAATGCGCTTTCTGTCAATTTCTTTCCCAGAACTATCTAAAAGAATCACATTAAAATTGGTAAGCCTATCCTGAGCAGTATCTGTTCGATTATAGATATTGATTTGACGAATCGTTTCTTCCTTATCTAAATCGACTTGCCACCAAGGTTTAGATTGAAACTCTGTATGCGTTACAGAATGATGAGCATAATTCCCATCAACTTTTCCATCCACAGCCCTTCTAGCGTCACCTCCAAAAGCTGTCGAACTTTGGGTAACCCGTTTCCCTAGAGCTATATTTTCAAGAGGTTCAGCGCTTGGTTGACTAGATGACAGAGGGACTTGTTGTTTCTTAAAGAAAGAAATTTTTTCCAGTTTTGGATCACGGTAACCCTGCTTATCCAATGTTGTTCGTTTTCCAATATTAAAGTTTGGAATATCATTCATGCGACTTTCAAAATAGCCACGCGAACGGTGTTTAACATTGGCGCTTCCTGTAGATGTCACCACATCACTATCATTTTGTAGCACAGATGTAACCACATTGTCGTTATCCACTACATAATGTTTAATTTTTCCATTTACAGCAAGCTTCCGACTTTCTAGTCCTACATCCCAAAAACCATTTTTGGCATTCCAGATTGTTCTTGAAGTAATGACCTTAGGTGCATTAAATGTTGTCACTTTTTTCAAAACATTATTATAAAAAGTAGGATATTTCTGATAAGCTTCAACTGCTGCTATTTGAGCTAGATAGCCTCCTAGCGAATGACCTGTCATATACAGATTTGTAATGCTGGAATCCTGCGCCAATTCTTTTACAACATTACGGATATCATCCGCTTGTGCAGGTTTATTTCCTCCTAGCAAGGTCAAGTCCGTTCTCAAATCTTTGGCATCATTCAGTCTTGTCCCACGTATAGCCAACATTTGAACAGTATTGTCTTTTAAATAAGGAAGATCACTCTTAGTTTCAAATAGATAAGCATCCAAACCACTAGCTGTATGGTAAGCTTTTTTCATCTTCCAAAACGGAGCTAACTCATTGTGCATCATCTTATATTCTTGACGATTCAAGTAGAGACTCGGAAATGGATTCTTATGATCTAGAATTTTTTCGATATAGTCATCATCACGATAGGATAACTCCATAAAGAGAAGAGCATCTCGATCTGTAACATACCATTGTTTCTTATTATCATCTTCCCTATCTGCTAATCCGTCTCCATCACTATCTGCCAGTAATGGATGACTGTTATATCCTAAATATTCCTTACCATCTTTACGATAAACATAAAGTTCATCCTTATTTTTGATACCATCCTGATCGTCATCACCTTCTAAATCAAGGACTTTTTCACCATAAAGAGAATTGTCAAGCAAATCATTTTCTGAGTGCAGTTCTCCTTTTGAGATTTTCAAAAGATCTTCTGCTGTCACAGGACGAGAAGTTGTAGACTCATCCTTTACATTTTCCTCTTTATTCACTTCTTCAGAAACTAGAGCAGGCTCTGTTTTATGGGATTCCAGCTTTTCTTCTTCCTTCTGATTTTTAAGGACTTCTTTTGTTTCCGGAGCTGGTTGGATAACTGCCACTCTTTCCTCTATAAGAGGCGTTTCCTGTTTTTTATCAGTATTTTCTAGTTTTGTCGGACTATCCGTTGCATTTACTACTAGAGGAGTTTCGTTTTTCACAACTGGACTTCCTTCATTGGCAGAAATTCCTGTTGGTGCTAAAAAAACAAAACCAACTGCAACAGATACAACTCCGATACTTAATTTTTTTATGCCAAAACGCATCATTCGTTGACCGATTTTCATTCTTTTCTAACTTTCTTTTATTTTCCCCTATTTACCAATAATTGATAAATAAGCATGTGATAAATTTTTACTAAAGATATAGTAGTTGATTAGATTTTTGTTCATCTTTTAATCACAACAAACCCAATCTTCTCTACTAAAGACGATGAGAACTCCCCCCATTTCTAGTCTAATGCCATCACCAATTTTTTTACAATTCAGCAAGAATTGCTTTCAGCAAGCCTTTGAAGTCACCTTTAACACGTTCTGTTACTTCCACAACTTCTTCGTGGTTGAGTTCTTCCTGGAAGCCAGCAGCATGGTTAGTAATACATGAAATTCCTAGAACTTTCAAGCCAGAGTGGGCTGCCACAATAACTTCAGGAACAGTGGACATACCAACGGCATCTGCTCCCAATGTCTTATAGGCACGAATTTCTGCTGGGGTTTCATAAGTCGGACCGGTTACACCGATATAGACACCTTCATCAAGCTTGATACCAAGTTTTTTAGCCACTTCATGGGCAGTTGCACGGTATTCTGGTGTGTAGGCTTTAGACATATCAGGGAAACGTGGACCAAAGTCATCCAAGTTTTCACCCATCAATGGATTTTGACCCGTAAAGTTGATATGGTCTGAAATAGCCATCAAAGTACCAGGCCCATATCCAATACCACCAGCAGCATTGGTTACAATAACACCTTCACATCCAAGAACTTTCATGACACGTACTGGGAAAGTCACGACTTCCAGAGGATTGCCTTCGTAGAAATGGAAACGACCTTGAAGAGCCAAGACCTTGCGACCTGCAAGGTCACCATATACCAATTTACCAGCATGACCAACTACTGTAGAGCGGCCCCAGTTTGGAATATCAGCATAGTCTACTACAACTGGATTTTCGATTTCTTCTGCCAATTCTCCAAGTCCTGATCCAAGGATTAAACCGAACTCAGGCGCTTGGATTCCCTTGCCCTCCAGAAAAGCTGCTGTCTCATTGATTTTATCTAAAAATGTCATTGTGTGTCCCCTTTATTATTTTTTAGCATTTGACCGATTTTGTCAAAGGTTTTTGCATTGCGAATGGTAATGTGGCGGTAGAAAGGCATCTTGAGCAAGTACTTGTGATAGGCAGTTGCATAGTAGGATTCCTCAGAGAATTTCCCCCAGAAAATCCCAAGTCTTCCAAAATGAACGACTTCATCTTTCAATTCCAAACTTTCAACTTTCTCAATGACTTGAGTTACATCCAAACCCTCTGTGTAAAAGAGAACGTCTTTTCGTGCCAAATCTTTGGTCCACCAATCTGGCAGATTCTTCAGCTCTGCTTCATAGTCTTCCTGACTTAGCAAGGAAAAGCTCTGAATAAATGGATAATGGACTGCAAAGAAAGCCTCTAACTTTTCAACCAATTGGGCCTTGGGATCTGTCGAAGTCAAGAAAATATTGCCACTGTTGATGTAGGTTTCAACTTTTTCCAGTCCCAACTCTGTCAATTCTTGACGAAGTTGCGCCATGACGACCTTATTCTTCCCACCGACATTAATGCCCCTAACCAGTAAAGCGTAGCGCGTCATCTTACACCAATTTATCTAAGAAACTTTCCCCAATCATAGCAGTTTCCACACCAAAGTTATCTGCAACAGTCGCTGAGATATCTGCGAAATGACCTACTGGAATGACACCATTTCCTTTAAAGGCAGGGCTGTAAGCCAACAATGGAATATATTCACGAGTGTGGTCTGTTCCTGCGTAAGTTGGGTCATTTCCATGGTCCGCAGTAATCAAGAGAAGGTCATTCTCTCTCATAGCTGCGATAATTTCAGGTAAGCGTTCATCAAACTCATGCAAGCAATCACGGTAACCGTGAGCATTACGACGGTGGCCGTAAAGGGCATCAAAGTCAACCAAGTTTGTGAAAGAGAATCCTTTTTCAAACTCAGCAAGTCCCATAGTCTTCAATAGTGTATCAATTCCGTGGCTGTTTGACTTATTGTGTCCCATGTCATGGTTGATACCAGCACCGTTAAAGATATCGTTGATTTTACCAACAGCGTAAGTATCGATACCTGCTTCGTTCAATTTATCCAAAACAGTTGGTGCAAATGGAGAAACGGCCAAGTCACGACGATTTGCCGTACGAGTGAAGTTACCTGGTTCACCAACATATGGACGGGCAATGATACGACCTAGAAGAGCAGGGCGCTCAAGGGTAATCGAACGAGCATATTCACAAATACGGTACAATTCGTCCAAAGGAATAATATCTTCGTGGGCAGCAATTTGCAAAACAGGGTCAGCTGAAGTATAGATAATCAACTCTCCAGTTTCCATCTGACGTGGTCCAAAATCATCGATAACAGCTGTACCTGAGTAAGGTTTGTTGGCTTCACGAATGACCTTACGCCCTGAGAATTCTTCAATTTTTGTCAAGATTTCTTCTGGGAATCCATTCCAGAAAGTATCGAAAGGCTCAGTAATGTTAAGGCCCATGATTTCCCAGTGCCCAGTCATAGTATCCTTACCAAGAGATACTTCTTCCAATTTTGTTGCATATCCTGTTGGATTGCTTTCAGCTGGAACAGTCTTAAGAGGAGTTTCTCGAGGAATATTTCCAAGACCAATTTTAGCCATGTTTGGGACATTCAAACCAACTGCTTTTGAAATGTGTCCTAATGTGTCAGAAGCTCCATCTGGAACCCCTGCATTGACAAAGTTATTAGCATCTGGTGCAGCACCGATTCCTACAGAATCTAGTACCACCAAGTGAATACGATTAAATTTTGACATAGTGTATCTCCTTATTATTTTAGTTATCTTGCTTTTGTTGAAGTTAAAATCTGAACCCCGTCTCGTCCAGCAACGATGACCTTATCCACCATTTGGTTGAATAAGCCGTGCTCCACGACGCCAACGACATGGTCCAATTCTTGTCCGAAAATAATTGGATCTTCAATGACATCCAAGGCAAGGTCAATGATAAAGTTCTGCATATCGGTCACAAAACGTTGGCCATCTTTTTCACGGAAACTTGGTTTGTAGCCAGCTCGTTCAAAACGACGAAAGACCTGTTCTGCACCATACTGAACCACTTCTACTGGCAATTTAAAAGCACCCAATTTCTGGACCAGCTTGCTTTCATCCACTACCCAAATGTATTCTTTTGAGGGCGTTGCGACCACCTTTTCCATGAGAAGGGCACCACCACCGCCTTTGATTCCATTAAACTGACTATCCACTTCATCCGCCCCGTCGACTGTCACATCGACAAAGTCTACTTGGTCAATAGACTTGAGTGGGATATTAAGCCCTTCAGCCTGTTTACTAGTCACACTAGAAGTCGTTACAGCTGTAATCTGCAACCCTTCTTCCTTGATACGACGACCAATTTCTTCTACGAAATAATAGGCAGTAGACCCCGTTCCAAGTCCGACTACCATGCCATCCTTGACATACTCAGCAGCCTTGATACCTGCCATTTTCTTCAGATTTTCCACTCAAACACCTCCATTAAAGAGCTATTTCTATTATACCATGTATCCGTTTTTATTTCATGGATACACTAGAAAAACCCGAACATTTTTATGTTCACCTTGTTTTGGTAGTTAGAATCTTAGTTATGAGAACTTGTAGATAAAAACAGGTCCTAGCCAAAAGCAGCAACAGTTGATTTTTTATCATAAAGCTGGTTAAATAATTAGTACAGAAAAGGAGAAATAAGATGAACCCATTAGATTTGTTTAATCAAGTAAAAGAGTTAATCGAAACAAAAGATTTCGAAGTTGCTAAAACATTCGTTGCAGAAAATCAAGAACAACTTGGAGAATACTTCTCTCAAGCTCAGCAGTTGATTTCCGGTTCAGAAGGTCTAGATGGACTCGTTAGCAAGATTAAAGGATTTTTCTAAAAATATAAGAGGCTGGCAAAACTCAATTTCAGTAGAAAATGAAATTAATTTTCCCACAATAAAACGCATAGTGTCAAATTTTTTGTAAATCTGATACTATGCGTTTTCATAATTAACTATGTTCGGTGATAAACTTGTAAGCTTCTTGACCAGCGATAGCTCCATCTCCAACTGCTGTTGTTACTTGGCGAAGGTCTTTCAAGCGAACATCTCCAACGGCAAAGATACCATCAACTGCAGTTTTCATATGGTTATCTGTCACAATCCAGCCAGCCTGATCTTGAATATTCAATCCTTTAACAAAATCGCTAAGAGGGTCCAAACCAACATAGATAAAGACGCCACCGAAGGCTTGCTCTGTCACTTGACCTGTTTTCACATTTTCAAAAACGACAGATTCTACTCTGTTTTCACCCTTGATTTCCTTCACTACAGAATCCCATATAAAGCTGACTTTCTCATTCGCAAAGGCGCGGTCTTGTAAAACCTTTTGGGCACGAAGTTGATCACGACGGTGAACAATGGTAACAGTCTTGGCAAAACGAGTCAAGAAGAGGGCTTCTTCAACAGATGAATCTCCACCACCAACTACCAACAAATCGTGGTCACGGAAGAAAGCACCATCACACACGGCACAGTAAGAAACACCACGACTGTTCAGTTCTTCTTCTCCAGGTACTCCCAAAGGACGGTGTTTAGAGCCAGTCGCTACGATAACTGTACGTGTTTCATACGTTTGGTCATCAGTAATCACTTTCTTAAAATCACCATGGTCTTCGACATTTTCAACATAACCATAAATGTTCTCAACACCAAGATTTTCAAGTGGTTCAAACATTTTTTCTGCCAATTCTGGTCCACTGATATTAGCGTATCCTGGGTAATTTTCGATATCAGATGTATTATTCATCTGACCACCTGGCAGACCACCTTCAATCAAGGCTACTTTTAGATTGCTTCGAGCAGCATACAAGGCTGCAGTCATACCTGCAGGTCCAGCACCGATAATAATAGTATCGTACATATAGTTTCCTTCTTTCTTGTTGTAACTATCTTTATTCTAACTCTTTCTTGTCAATCATGCAAGGATTATGCCTTGAAAACAAGAATTAAACTCATAACCGCAAAGGATAATACTGGAACAACCAAGACTCCAATCATAATCATATCATAGAGATGGGCTTGGCGAGCCTTGGCTGTCTTATCAACTCCCGACATGGCTCTCAGTCCAATCCAAATCCCTAAAAAAATCAGGACGAGGATGGTAGTCAAGATCAAACTCTCGAAATATAAAGAAAATAGTTGCAGTAGCATGATTTCTCTCATTTCTATCTTTTTTAAAGAGTAAACTCAGCTAGTCCAGCTAACTGAGTTTTCCTTTATCTATTATATCAAATATAAGTCCGTTTGTAACTAGCAAAGAATTCTTTTGTCCGCTCTTCTTTAGGATGGTGGATAATCTCATCCGGTGTTCCAGACTCAATGATTTTCCCCTTATCTAAGAAGAGAATCTTATCAGCCACTTGGGCTACAAAGGACATGTCATGACTGACCAAAATCATGGTCTGACCTGACTTAGCAGCATCTGCAATAGACTTCTCTACTTCACCGACCAATTCTGGGTCAAGGGCTGAAGTTGGTTCGTCTAAGAGCAAGACATCTGGTTTCATAGCGAGAGCACGCGCTAGGGCAACCCGTTGCTTCTGTCCACCTGATAAATGTCTAGGATAATGGTTTTCACGGTCCGAAAGCCCAACCTTAGCCAACTCTTCCTTGGCAATATTAGTCGCTTCTTGGTCAGATAATTTCTTGACAACAACCAAGCCTTCTTTTACATTATCAAGTGCTGTTCGGCGTTCAAACAAATTAAACTGTTGGAAAACCATAGACAGCTTACGGCGTAGGGCAAGGATTTCTTCTTGAGTGATTTTAGAAAAATCAACTGAAAAACCATCAATCTGAATCGAGCCACTGTCAGGTGTTTCAAGATAATTGAGACTACGAAGAAAAGTTGATTTCCCAGCTCCTGAAGAACCAATCAAGGCTACAACTTCCCCTTTTTGAATATCCAAGTCCAGATGATCCAAGACAGTCTGTCCTGAAAAGGATTTGCTTAAATTCGAAATCTTAATCATTAACGAAGGTCTCCTTTCACATCTGTTTGCACTGTATCAGGTGCAGAAATAGCCATTTTTCTCTCGATGAAACGACCGAGGCTTTCAATTCCGATATTGACTACCCAATAAACAAGGGCAACGGAGATGAAGCGTTCAAAATAACGATAATCGGCACCACCCAAAATCTGAGCTTGGGCAAAGACTTCCACAACACCCGCACTAAAGGCTAGGGAAGTTCCCTTGGTCAAGCCGATGAGGGAATTGATTAAGGTTGGAGTCGCCACAACGGCTGCATTTGGAATAATCACTCGACGATAAACTTGTGCTCGGGTCATACCCAAACTACGTGCCGCCTCAATCTCACCAGGATTGACTGAGAGAATGGCTGCACGAATGGTTTCACTCGCATAAGCTGCTTCATTGAAAGCAAAAGCAACAATCGCAAAAGCAGCGGCTGGAATCGCATTGATATTGAGACCAGTCCCCCATTGCTGATTGAGAGCTTTTAAAGCCAAAGGAATTCCGTAGTAGGTCAACATGAGTTGCACCAAAATCGGTGTCCCTTTTAAGAAGCTAACAAAGAAGGCCTGCAAGGGATATAAAATCTTGACACGATTGATTTTCACAATGGCAAAAAGAAGTGCCAAAACCAAGCCAAAAAGAGCACCTCCAATTGTCAACATGATCGTTGTTGGAAGTTGTTGGACAATTCTCGGGATTCCATCAAAGACCGAACGCAAGCTAAACAGCTTGCCATCCGGAATCAATTGCATCAAGTTTTGGTACCAATCTGATGCTAAAATCGTTGTAACATTCATAAAAACATCCTCTCCTGATAATGATTCATTCTACCATACTTCTGCCGTCAATGAAATTATTTGCTACGGTCAGATACAGACTTTATCTACCTACTAGTTTATCATACTTTGAAACAGGGAGGTTATATATTTTATCTATCAAAGAGATAGATAAAAACTATTTCAATCCCAATTCTTCATAAGGTTTTCGATAACCGATTTGCTTAACAGTTCCATTTTCTA
The DNA here is from genome assembly GCA_018364455.1 of Streptococcus mitis. GTDB lineage: Bacteria > Bacillota > Bacilli > Lactobacillales > Streptococcaceae > Streptococcus > Streptococcus mitis_BR. The sequence goes on from JAGZLW010000026.1 coordinate 13,292, forward strand.
CTAAAATGGGGCGTTTTAACAACATACCGTCACTTGCTAGCAACTCAGCCGCTTCTTGGTTTGACAGGCTTCCTACCTTATCTTTCAGCCCTAATTCACGGTATTTGATCCCACTGGTGTTGAAAAATTGCTTCAACTCGAAACCTGAGGTCTCTAGCCAGTTTAAAATGACTTCTTGGCTGGGTGTTTCTTCGACGATATGAACGGCTTGATAGTCCACACCGAGTTGATTTAATTCTTGTTTTGCTTTTTTACAAGTTGAACATTTTGGGTATTCGATAAATTCTAACATGTCTTTCACTTTCTATTTTATATCTTTAAAATCTGCGCCTTCATGCTCCAAGAGCCAAGCTTTCTTTTCCACTCCTGCGGCATAACCAGTCAGACGCTTGCCAGCTCCCAGCACACGATGACAAGGTACTAGGATAGACCAAGGATTCCGCCCCACTGCTCCACCAATTGCTTGAGCAGAAGCCACTTGCAAATCTTGTGCTATTTGCCCATAGGTCACTATCTGACCATAAGGAATTCCCTGTAAATAGGACCAAACTCTCTTTTCAAAATCCGTTCCGATTGGAGCCAAGGGCAATTCGGATAAATCCCGAGGCTTGCCTTTAAAGTAAGCATCTAAGCAAGCAATAACTGGGTCTAAAATGGGATGACTAACAACTGCTTCTATAGTCTCATCTCCTAGTCCCCTCTCAAAATGCTTCTGCTCATGTACCCAAATTCCATACAAATAATGGTCATCAGCTACGAGAGAAAGGGAGCCAATTGGCGAAGAGTAAAGCATTTTTGCATACTTCTTTTGCATTATTTCTTCAATTTTTGATAGGCCAAGCGTTCGCCATCAACTGGGACCTTACCAACCTGTTTAAAACCGAGTTTTTCAAAAATATGTTGCATAGCCTTATTTGCAACATGCGTATCTGAGCGAAAATCTAGATAGTCAAAACCTTCAATCAAGCCCTCTAAGAAGGTTTGAGCCACCCCCTGTCCCTGCACATCTGCTGCCACAGCAATACGGTGAAAGACTGGGTACTCTGACTCCCCAGCTTGCCAGTTGCCTTCATAAATGGCTTCATAGGCCTCCTCTGGACTCTTGGTCACAGCTGCATAAGCTAGTAGTTCTCCATCTTCCAATGCTACATAGGCTTGACCTGAGATAATATCCTCAATAATAATATCAGCATTTGGATAACCATTTTGCCACTGGTCACTACCAGCATCCGCTAAACATTTTTTAGCATCTTCCATCACCTGCATGATGGCATCTACTTCATTTGGAAAAGCTAAACGAATCTCCATCTTTTCTCCTCATTTCTGACTAGTTTCTCCCATCATAGCATAATTTAAGTCTTTCTACAAGCAGTTAAAACTTGACTTTCTGTTTTTGTTATTTTATAATCTAGTTATTAAAACTAGATAAAAAGGAGTTGGAAATGAAAACTACCTTTTCCTACCCAAAATGGGCAGAAATTCCAAACATTGACCTCTATCTAGACCAGGTTTTACTCTATGTCAATCAGGTCTGCGCCCCTATCTCTCCTGATAAAGACAAGGGCCTGACAGCATCTATGGTTAATAATTATGTGAAACATGGTTACCTGACAAAGCCTGACAAGAAAAAATACCAACGCCAACAGATTGCCCGTCTGATTGCTATCACAACCCTAAAGTCTGTCTTTTCAATCCAAGAAATCGCTCAGACACTGAATACTCTCCAAACTCAAGCAAGTTCAGACCAACTCTACGATGCTTTTGTGGACTACATGAACCAAGGAATTGACCCAGCTAACCCCATTATCCAAACCAGCTGCAAAACCGTTAAACTCTATCATCAAACTCTAGCCTTAATCGATCATACTCAAGAGGAGGTAATCAAATGAACACTAGTCTTAAACTCAGCAAACAACTCAGTTTTGGAGAGGAGATTGCTAATAGCGTGACCCATGCCGTAGGTTCAATCATCATGCTCATCTTACTGCCTATTTCATCCACCTATAGTTATGAGGCACACGGATTTTTATCATCTATCGGCGTTTCCATTTTCGTTATTAGTCTCTTTCTCATGTTCCTCTCATCCACCATTTATCACTCTATGGCCTATGGTTCAACCCACAAATATGTCTTGAGAATTATTGACCATTCTATGATTTATGTTGCCATTGCTGGCTCTTATACACCTGTCGTACTGACTTTGATGAATAACTGGTTTGGCTATCTAATTATTGTCATTCAATGGGGAACGACCATCTTTGGTATTCTCTATAAAATCTTTGCTAAAAAGGTCAATGAGAAATTCAGCCTTGCTCTTTACCTGATTATGGGCTGGTTGGTTCTGGCTATCATTCCTGCCATTATCAGTCAAACAACGCCAATTTTCTGGAGTCTCATGGTAACTGGCGGACTCTGTTATACAGTTGGGGCTGGATTTTACGCCAAGAAAAAACCTTATTTCCACATGATTTGGCATCTCTTTATCCTAGCAGCATCTGCCCTCCAGTACATTGCCATTGTTTATTTCATGTAAAAATAGGTTAGGAGAAAAAATCCTAACCTATTTTTTATTCTCTATGATGTTTTATACCCAATCAAAAAAGTACTCTAGTCCATTTTATAGTACCTACTAGCGTGCCGTCAATTATGGGATACTGCTTCCCTGATAGTATGTAAATCAGAATAGTTATACTCTTCGAAAATCTCTTCAAACCACGTCAGCGTCGCCTTACCGTATATATGTGACTGACTTCGTCAGTCTTATCTACAGCCTCAAAACAGTGTTTTGAGCAACCTGCGGCTAGCTTTCTAGTTTGCTTTTCGATTTTCATTGAGTATTAAATCATAATCATCCGTTAATGAACCATACCTAACGAATCAAGACAGACAAATGGTCACATAACAAAAAAATTTTTGCAACGTTTTTTTTGACTGTAATTTCTTTAAATGCATTTTTGCCTAAGGTAAATCATTCCTTGCAGCGATGTAAATTTCATACCATTCTTTTCTTGTTAAGCTAAAGTTTGCCGCTTGGCTAACTTCTCTCAAGTGCTTAGGATTTGTGGTACCTACGACTGCCTGCATTTTTGCTGGATAACGCAATATCCAAGAAATGGCAATAGTTGAAGAGGTTACTCCATATTTAATAGCTAAACGATCAAGTACTTGATTTAAAGCTTGAAATTTCTCATTTCCAACAAAGTTCCCTTTAAAATACCCAAATTGTAAGACAGACCATGCTTGAATGACCACATCGTGTAATTTGCAATATTCAAAAATGCTGCCATCTCGCATAGCTGCTTGACTATCTTCCATATTAACATGAAAACCTGATTCGAATCCTGGAGTAAAAGCCGCACTCAATTGTAGCTGATTAACAGCTAACGGCTGCTTGACATCTTTTTTAAGTAACTCCATCATCATAGGATTTTGATTAGAAACTCCAAAATTTCGAACCTTACCTTGTTTATAAAGGAGATTAAAGGCTTCTGCTACTTGGTCAGATTCCATCAAAGCATCTGGTCGATGAAGGAGCAGGCTATCTAAATAATCAACCTGCAATCTTTCTAAAATCCCATCAACTGATTGTAATATATACTCTTTTGAAAAATCAAAATAGGTAAATTCTTCTATGCGAATGCCACATTTGGACTGAATCCACATCTTTTCTCTTAAATCTGGACGATTTTTTAGGACAAGACCTAACAGTTCTTCACAACGACCACGACCATAAATATCAGCTAAGTCAAAAGCATTGATTCCAACAGAAAGTGCTGTTTCTACAAGCTCTTCAACTTCTTTTACAGACTTATCTTTTATTCTCATCATTCCGAGAACAATTTCTGATAATTCTTTGTCATCTTGACCAAAAGTTATGTATCTCATCAAATTTTTCTCCTTTAATTTCTAACATTCTTCCCTTCATTATAACAAAAAACCGCTTTGCAACGGCTTTTTGACTATATTTCACTCCATTTTATCTTCTTAAACCCACGGAATAAGAGAAAAATGCCAATAAAAAGAACAGCTAAAGGAATGAATTTTGTAAGGAAAACATTTGAAATTCCCATCCACTCATAGTAACGAAGCAGAGAACCTACCACAAGATGGGCAATAATCATACTGACAAAGGGACGAAAGATCGGTTCTTTCCAATTCCAAATACTGATGACTAGGGAAATCGTAAAGACAGACAAACTATCCCAGGGAGCAGGAAGATAAAATGCTCCTTCTTGTACAAAACTTCCTATTCCTACATATCCCAGAACAACTAGCAGAACAAGAATTCCAACGACAATATAGGTGCCAATTTTCATTTTAGGAGAATCTTGGACTAAGCCCCAACGTAAGATTGTGGCCACAAGAGCAAATCCAATCAGAAAAAGAAGAAGTTGCCCTAAAAAAGTAAGCAAATTGACTGTTAAGAGAGGACCTTTAGAAAAATCACCCAGTAGATGATAGTAACGTAATATCGCTAGGACAAAAATTGGTGTCAAAAGGGACTCCTTGATAGAACTGCGGGGTGCTTCCTTGAGAATCTCTTTCATTATTTTTTTAGGATTCTTACCTAGATAATCCTCTGCACTCATGCCATCTCGTTCTGCTTCTGAGAAATCTAACATCATCAAATAAATCTGCTCTCTGAGATAGTCCTCATCATAGAGAAATCCAGCAAGATTAAAACTATCCCACAGTTCCTCAAAATACTGCTGATTCTCCTCAGAAAACTCATGCAGCAAAGCGCTTGTTTCTTCGTAATACTTCATTTTCTTCATGGTTTAACCCCCATTCTTAATTCCTTCTACTTTTTGACTTAAATCGTCCCATTGTTGCCAAAAGACCGAGACACGCTCTTCTCCTTCTTTGGTTAACGAAAAATACTTCCGATCTGGACCATCTGGCGACGGGCGCATGTCGCCTCTTATCCATTGATTTTTTTCTAACTTTTGCAACAAAGGATAAATAGTTCCTGGAACGATAGTATCAAATCCAGCCTCTCGCAAAGTCTGAACCAACTCATAACCATACCGCTCTTTTTGACCAATCATATCCAAGACACAACCTTCAAGAATACCTTTTAATAGTTGAGTTTCCTTCATTCTTTCCCCTTCCAATCTATTTTGTAATACCTACTAGTAACTTCACCTATAGTATACCACTTCTACACTAGTTTGTAAAGCATAATAGTTAATATGTTTCGAAAATCTCTTCAAACCACGTCAGCGTCGCCTTGCCGTATATATATGTAACTGACTTCGTCAGTCTTATCTACTACCTCAAAACGGTGTTTTGAGCTGACTTCGTCAGTTCTATCCACAACCTCAAAACAGTGTTTTGAGCTGACTTCGTCAGTTTCATCTACAACCTCAAAGCAGTGCTTTGAGCAATCTGCGGCTAGTTTCCTAGTTTGCTCTTTGATTTTCATTGAGTGTAAATAAAAAACAGAACTAGCATGAACTAGTCCTGTCTCATTTTACCCAATCACACTTCCGTTTGGTACAGCTGGATCAACTGTGAGAAGGGTTAATTTTCCATCATGTTCAGCTGAGAGGATCATACCTTGGCTGACATATTTTTTCATCATCTTACGCGGTTTGAGGTTGGCAACGATTTGAACTTTCTTGCCGACCAATTCTTGTTCGTTTGGATAGTATTTGGCAATTCCTGAGAGGATTTGACGATCTTCACCATCACCTGCATCTAGGCGGAATTGAAGTAACTTGTCAGAACCTTCTACTTTAGAAACTTCTTTGACTTCGGCGACACGGATTTCAACCTTATCAAAGTCTTCAAACTTGATTTCTTCTTTGTTTAGTTTGAGTTCAACTTCATCTGGATTCCATTCTTTCTCGACTGCTGGTTTATTGCCTTCCATTTGTTCCTTGATATAGGCGATTTCTTCTTCCATATCCAGACGTGGGAAGATTGGTGTTCCTTTGGCAACTACAGTCACATCTGCTGGGAAGTCAGCCAAGCTCAAGTTTTCAAGGCTCGCTACTTCTTCCAAGCCAAGTTGATTCAAGACTGCACGACTGGTTTCCATCATAAATGGTTCAATCAAGTGAGCGACGACACGAAGACTGGCTGCCAAGTGGCTCATGACACTTGCTAATTGGTCACGAAGTGCTTCATCCTTAGCCAAGACCCATGGAGCTGTTTCATCAATGTATTTATTGGTACGTGAAATAAGAGTCCATACTGCTTCTAGGGCACGTGGGTAGTCAACTGCTTCCATGTGAGTATGGTAGTCAGTGATTGATTCAGCAGCTACTTGAGCAAGAGCATGGTCAAACTCTGTTACACCTTCTACATAGGCGGGAATTTGTCCGTCAAAGTACTTGTTAATCATAGAAACCGTACGGTTGAGGAGATTTCCAAGGTCATTGGCCAATTCGTAGTTGATACGGCCTACATAATCTTCTGGAGTGAAGGTTCCATCTGAACCAACTGGAAGGCTACGCATGAGATAGTAACGAAGTGGATCTAGTCCATAACGCTCTACCAACATTTCAGGGTAAACGACATTTCCTTTAGACTTAGACATTTTGCCGTCTTTCATGACGAACCAACCGTGAGCAATCAAACGATCTGGCAATTTGATATCTAACATCATAAGAAGGATTGGCCAGTAGATTGAGTGGAAACGAAGGATGTCTTTTCCTACCATGTGGAAGACTGTGCCATTCCAGAACTTGTCAAAATTACCATGTTCATCTTGACCGTATCCAAGCGCTGTCGCATAGTTAAGAAGGGCATCAATCCAAACATAGACAACGTGTTTTGGATTAGATGGCACTGGCACACCCCATGTAAAGGTTGTACGAGAAACAGCCAAATCTTCCAAACCTGGCTCGATAAAGTTGCGCAGCATTTCATTCAGACGACCATCTGGAGTGATAAATTCAGGATGAGCTTTGAAAAATTCTACTAAACGCTCTTGGTATTTGCTGAGGCGAAGGAAGTATGATTCTTCAGATACCCATTCAACCTCGTGACCTGATGGAGCAATACCCCCAGTCACATTTCCAGCTTCGTCACGGAAAACTTCTGCAAGCTGGCTTTCTGTAAAGAATTCCTCATCTGAAACTGAATACCAACCAGAGTATTCACCCAAGTAAATATCATCTTGAGCCAGCAAGCGTTCAAAGACTTGCGCCACTACTTTTTCATGGTAATCATCCGTTGTACGGATGAATTTATCGTATGAGATATCGAGTAATTGCCAGAGTTCTTTGACTCCAACTGCCATCCCATCAACATAGGCTTGAGGGGTGATTCCAGCTTCTTCCGCTTTTTGTTGAATCTTTTGACCGTGCTCATCAAGACCTGTCAGATAAAAGACATCGTAGCCCATCAGGCGTTTGTAACGTGCTAGGACATCACAAGCGATGGTTGTGTAGGCAGAACCGATATGAAGTTTACCAGATGGATAGTAAATCGGCGTTGTAATATAAAAATTCTTTTCAGACATAATTTTTCCTTTCCAGGCAAATGAAACCTGTTTTTCTAACACTTCATTATATCACATTTTCAAGGATTTTCGATAGGGAAATCTATATAAAAACAAGATAGACGAGTGTCCATCTTGTTGATTTTATTCATAACGAAGGGCTTCGATTGGATCAAGTTTCGATGCCTTGTTGGCTGGCAAGACTCCAAAAATCATACCAACACTAGCCGAAACTGCAAGACTAAATAGGGCAACTGGGATTGATACTCCTACTTCTATACCAGCTATCAATCCTTGCAAGAGTAGACCAGCTATAGCGGTTAAGCCTGTCGCAATGGTTAGACCAATAACTCCGCCTAGCAAAGTCAAAATCATGGATTCAATCAAAAACTGAATTAAAATATTGGCACGTGTTGCACCCAAAGCCTTACGGAGACCAATCTCACGCGTACGCTCCGTCACCGAAACCAGCATGATGTTCATAACACCAGTCCCTCCAACAAAAAGTGAAATTCCTGCAATGGCACTAATAATCGTAGTTATAAAACCGAACAATTGTTGTACTTCTTGGAAGGCTGCAGTCGCATCTGACACCTGATACTCCCCTTGCTGAAGACCAGCAATTTCGGTCAATTTTCTAGCTAATTCTGGTCCCACAGTTGGTGTCAAACTGGTATCATTGACACGGAAGACAATATCAGAAATTTCATCCATATTGAAGTTGTTGGCAAGAGAAATATTAGTCGTAATTGGAAGTCCGCCAATACCAAAAGTCTTGGCAGTCTTGGCCTCATCGCTGGTATAGACACCAATGACACGATAGCTAAAGCCACCAACATCTATAACCTGGTTAACAGCTTCTTGAGCAGATCCAAACAGGCTATTAGCAAGTTCTTGGTCTAGTAAAATGACACTGGCCACATCTTTATAATCCTGAGCTATGAAACTGCGGCCTGCAACAATTTCATTTTCAACCGCCTTCATGTAAGTAATATTTCCACCTGTCAAGCTAGCTCGCTCCACTTTTTTGTCTTTATAAGACAGGGTGGTATTGGTCGAGTTGGTTACATAGTAACTGTCCACCCCTTTAACTTTAGCAGCCTCCTTGACCCAAGCTTCTTGTGGTTTTGGTGGCTCCACAGGAACATCCTCTTCTTTCCCAGAAACCGTCAAAGCTGATTGCTTTTGGGTAAAAGAACCATCTTTGCTTTTGATAGGCGAGAAAAAGACATGGATATTCTTCTGTGACTTGGTCATATTTTTATTGATCTGACGAGACATGGAATCTCCCAGAGCCATAATCACAACAACAGATGAAACACCAATGATAATCCCAATCATAGTGAGAAAAGAGCGCATCTTGTGAGCCATGATAGATGAAAAGGCAAATTTCAGATTCTGCATCTTAGTTTTCCTCCCTTTCTAACTGCGCACTATCAGATGAAATAACTCCATCTCGAATGACAATCTGGCGTTTAGCATAAGCAGCGATTTCAGGCTCATGAGTTACCATAATAATGGTTTTTCCTTCTTTGTTCAAATCAACCAAAAGTTGCATAATTTGGTTCCCTGTTTTGGTATCCAAGGCTCCTGTCGGTTCGTCAGCTAGGATGATAGAAGGATTATTTACCAAGGCACGCGCAATAGCCACACGTTGCTTTTGACCACCAGATAATTCTGAAGGCAAATGGTGACTGCGTTCTGTCAATTCAACCTTATCTAAATATTCCTCGGCCAACTTACGGCGTTTTGAAGCCGAAACTCCTGCGTAAATCAAGGGCAATTCTACATTTTGTAGAGCATTGAGTTTGGATAGAAGGAAAAATTGCTGAAAGACAAAACCGATTTGTTGGTTACGGACCTTGGCTAGTTGTTTTTCACCCAATCCAGCTACTTCTTGGCCTTCAAGATAATATTCTCCACTGGTTGGTGTATCCAACATGCCAATCGTATTCATGAGAGTAGACTTACCCGAACCAGATGGTCCCATGATGGCGACAAACTCACCCTCATTCACTTCTAGGTTGATATTTTTGAGAACCTGCAGTTCTTGATCACCATTACGGTAGCTTCTGCAGATATTTTTTAAACTAATTAGTTTCTTCATCAGCCTTCACCTCTTTTCCTTCCTCTAGAGAAGACGTTGGGTTACTGATGACCTTGACTCCATTTGTCAGACCTGAAGTGATTTCTTGGTTGTCTGCATCAGCATTGCCCAAACCAACTTCCACTTTCTTGGCCTTTTTCTGCTCGTCAAGTACCCAGACATAGTTCTTATCATTTTCAGTCACAACACTTGTTAGAGGAACCAAAATGGCTTTACTCTTATTCTTGACCTCAATACTTACTGAGAATCCTTGTTTCAAATCACCGATTTCACTTGTAACATCGATGGTATATGGATATTTAGAACCAGAATTACCACCTGCTGCGACAGTAGCTGCACTTGCTGCTTCACCATTGTTTTTAGGGTAGTCAGAAATGTAGCTAATCTTACCAGTCCAGCTCTTATCTTGGTAAACTTTAGAAGTAAAGGTTACTTCTTGTCCTACAGAGAGGTTGGCAAGGTTATATTCAGATAGTTCCCCCTTAACTTGCAAGTTTTCATTGCTAACGACATGAACTACCACCTGGCTAGCTCCAGTTGGAGATTTAGAAATATTACGGTTGACTTCGACCACAGTTCCCTCTAAGGTACTGAGAACCGTCATTGCATCCAACTGACTTTGAGCCTTGCTTAATTGCGCTGCTGCATCTGCACGGGCATCACGAGCATCACCCAGTTGTGCATCAATAGATGAAACGGAATTTCCTGAGACTGGAGCTGGAGTTTGCGCTGCAGCTCCTTCGCCTCCTGCTGGTACTGGTAACTGGGGAGCAGAAGCGGCTTCATTTCGCGCTTGGTTGAGTTCGTTGATATGACGATCTGCCTTAGCAACTGCTCGACTCGCTGAATCATAGGCCGCCTGGGCTTCTGAACTACTGTACTTGACTAAAGCCTGCCCTTCACTCACTTTATCACCCACAGAAACAAGGATTTCATCTAAATCTCCCTTACTAGCATCAAAATAAACATATTGTTCATTTTTTGCTGTTACTGTCCCTGATAATAAAACAGAGGATGCCACGCTTCCTTCCTTAGCAACAACAAGATGAGTAGCCTCATCTTTTACAGCAGTCTGAGAAGGTTGTCTAAAGAGCAAAATGCCCCCAGCACCCAATACAACTACACTTGCAGCACCAATTGCTGCATACAATTGCCACTTTTTAGCTTTACCATTCTTTTTCATAATGAAACTCCTTTTTGATTTAAAGTTCTTAACAATATTATACAAAAATTATCAATTTGAAACAATAACATTTCAGAACGAAATAATGACATTTCAGGATTTAATTATTGTTCGGAATTTATTTTACAATCGTTGTACTAGTTATATAATACACTTTATTTTTCTTTTTTGCAAGCCTTTTCTTTAAATTTTTTGAACGTAGCAGATTTTTGCAATCAGATAAAAAAAAAGATAGAATATGACTATCAAAAAATGACACTCTACTATTTAAAAGAGTACAAAGGAGTTTTCAATGAGAGAATACGATATCATTGCTATCGGTGGAGGTAGCGGAGGAATTGCTACCATGAACCGTGCTGGTGAACACGGAGCCAAAGCGGCCGTTATTGAGGAAAAGAAACTAGGTGGAACTTGCGTCAATGTCGGCTGTGTTCCTAAAAAAATCATGTGGTACGGGGCGCAAATCGCTGAGACTTTCCATCAATTTGGAGAAGACTACGGCTTTAAGACTACTGATCTTAACTTTGACTTTGCAACCCTACGTCGCAATCGTGAAGCCTACATTGATCGCGCTCGTTCTTCTTATGATGGCAGTTTTAAACGCAACGGAGTAGACTTGATTAAAGGTCATGCTGAATTTGTAGATTCTCATACTGTTAGCGTAAATGGTGAACTGATTCGTGCTAAACATATTGTGATTGCTACTGGTGCCCATCCAAGTATTCCAAACATTCCTGGTGCTGAACTAGGTGGCTCTTCTGATGATGTATTTGCTTGGGAAGAATTGCCAGAGTCAGTTGCAATTCTAGGCGCTGGTTATATCGCCGTTGAATTGGCTGGCGTACTCCACACTTTTGGTGTCAAGACAGACCTCTTTGTTCGTCGTGATCGTCCTTTACGTGGTTTTGATTCTTACATCGTTGAAGGTCTGGTCAAGGAAATGGAAAGAACAAACTTACCACTTCACACTCACAAAGTCCCTGTTAAGTTAGAAAAAACTGCTGAAGGCATTACCATTCATTTCGAAGATGGTACTAGTCACACAGCTAGCCAAGTTATCTGGGCTACAGGCCGCCGTCCAAACGTTAAGGGCTTGCAACTTGAAAAAGCTGGAGTAACTTTGAACGAACGTGGCTTTATCCAAGTGGATGAATACCAAAATACTGTTGTTGAGGGAATCTACGCTTTAGGTGATGTAACAGGTGAAAAGGAACTGACTCCAGTTGCTATCAAGGCTGGACGTACTTTATCTGAACGTCTCTTTAACGGCAAAACAACTGCAAAAATGGACTACACAACTATTCCAACTGTTGTCTTTTCACACCCTGCTATCGGAACTGTTGGTTTGACAGAAGAACAAGCTATTAAAGAATACGGTCAAGATCAAATCAAGGTTTACAAATCAAGCTTTACGTCTATGTACTCTGCTTGCACTTGCAACCGTCAAGAAACACGTTTCAAATTGATCACAGCTGGTTCTGAAGAAAAAGTTGTCGGACTTCATGGAATTGGCTACGGTGTTGATGAAATGATCCAAGGATTTGCTGTTGCTATCAAAATGGGAGCAACCAAGGCAGACTTTGATGCAACTGTTGCGATTCACCCAACTGCATCTGAAGAATTTGTAACTATGCGTTAATCGAAACAAAAGAAGCAGAGCAAAAAACACTTCTAAATATCAAAAAGCGAGTATTTCCGTAGTTGGAGATTCTCGTTTTCTTATGTCTTATTTTATAGTATGTTGAAATGAGATATGAAAAAATCAATTAACAAACCATAGCAAAATATAAGGATTATAACACAATCATCTATTCTTTTCTTTAAAAGATTCATATATTTTTTTATATAAGTCTTTTATCTCTTTTTTCTTAGAATTCAACTCTTCGTTACCGTAGTCAAAATTTGCTACTACAAATCCCTCTTCAGCATTAGAAAAAGTAAAAAATTCTATTCCAATGAGTTTATTATGCTTAGAGTCCTCTATAGTGTCTCCTAAACCATTATTGAATTTCTTCACTTCTTCTTCACGAACTCCGACCCCCGCAGCAGCTCCATTTGCAATGATGTTTGAAAATACTTCTTCTGAAGACGCTACTTCTTTCACAGTTATGATATATGTAGCTTCTTCCGTTTCTACTTGTTTCACTTTATTCCATTTTTCTGTATCACTAGAAGAAAGCGTATAGACTATTAACTCTACCGTTGGCTTATTGATATTTTCTTTTGTAATCATTTGTTTTCCAAAAAAGAAGAAGGCAAGTAACCCAGCTACAAAGATCAAAGCAATATAAATTATCTTTTTCATACATTATACCCTATATCTTTCATGTCAATTATCACATCAACTTCGTTATAGACAGCTGGATCATGCGTCGCTATAATGACATATTTATCTTCATCTCTTTCATTCAATAATAAACGAATAATTTCTTTTCCAATCTCACCATCTAAAGCTCCTGTAGGCTCATCTGCTAAGATAATTTTACGTGGTTTCATTA
>JAGZLW010000027.1 GCA_018364455.1 Streptococcus mitis
CTTGGTAATCCCAAAGCGAAATAATATTGCGGCGGTTCCAAGGGTTGGCTTCCAACTGCTTGAGAAGCTTGTTAATGATATCGTGTTTCTTAACAACAGCACCATAGCGCTCACCGATTGTTCCTGTATCTCCCACTTCCCAGTCATTCCAGTAGTGAACATTGTACTTGCTATTTAGCACCTCTAAGCTATTAGACTGGTCTTGGTAAATCCAGAGCACTTCCTTGATGGCGGATTTGATAGCGATAGGACGCAAGGTTGTGATGGGAAATTCTCCCTTGGCCAAGTCATACTCGGCAAAGGCACCGGTTATGTACTTGGAGTTAGCCACGGTTCCATCCTTGTACTTAGGACGAGCCTGCTCAGAAAAGACACCGTCTTTGAGGATTCGTTCAATATTTTCTTTAAAAATCGTATCTGCTTTTGTCATTTCGTTTCACCTCATTTATTTCCTAACTAGTATAGCATAAAAAAGAAAAGAGGAACATTACTAACTCTAGGTTAGCATTTTTCCCCTTTTATTATTTTATTGCAATACAAGTGATGCTGCTCCAATAACTCCAGCATCATTTCCTAGAGTTGCAAGAGCCAATTTTGTTGATGTGCGTACTTGTGGGAAGCTATTTTCGTCGTAGACTTTTTGAATACCTTGTAGAAGGAATTCTCCTGCAGCTGACACCCCACCACCGATGACGATGGTTGATGGGTTTAGGATTGAACCGATGTTGGCACAAGCGATTCCTAAGTAACGTGAGAAGTTACGGTAAACGATTAAAGCAAGGTCGTCTCCTTCTTTTGCAAGATCAAAGACAGTCTTAGCAGTTACTTCTTCTCCGTTATCAATCAAGCGTTTCAAGGCTGCATCGCCTTCGTATTCATCGGCATAGCGACGAGTCAAGTTGACAATACCTGTTGCAGAAGCAACTGTCTCAAGGCAACCTTTCTTACCGCAAGTACATGCGATTGGTTGATCAAAGTCAACAGTGATATGGCCAAGCTCACCTGCTGCACCAGCCACACCGTGAAGCAATTTTCCTTCTGCGACAATACCGCCACCAACACCAGTACCAAGTGTCATAAAGACAACATCTGGTTGGTTATCACCAGCACCCATCCAACGTTCACCAAGAGCTGCCACGTTGGCATCATTATCGATGAAGAATGGAATACCCAAGGCTTTTTCAATTTTCTCTTTAATTGGTTGAAGAGTTTTCCAGTTGAGGTTGTAGGCACCAATAACAGTTCCTTTTTCACGGTCAACCACACCTGGTGATCCCATTCCAATACCTTGGAAGTCCGCTGCTACCAATCCAAGCAAGTCCAAACGGTGTTGAATAGACTCAATCATATCACCTACGATATGACTTCCCTCATCCAAAATGTTGGTCTTGATAGACCATTTTTCTTGGATTTCTCCTGCTGTTGTCAAGATTGCAAATTTGATAGAAGTTCCACCAAGGTCAATCCCAATAATCTTTTGACTCATCATATTCTCCTTTTTCATTGTGTAGTAATTGAAAATGCTTACAGTACTAGTATAACAAAATTTAGTTACTTATGCAAAGGTTTGCATTAACTTTCTGGATTTTATTCTGACTTATGGTTTCCAGAGACCTGAAGCATCTACATAGTAACGTCCGCCATCAACTCGCTCGTTCTTTGCCATTTTGCCATCTGATTTCAAATAATAATTTCCTTGCCATGCATTGCGAGCATAAGAACCATCTGATTTCAAGTAATACCAGGCTTGGTAAGAAGCATCATAAACCCATTCACCTTGTGCCATTTGACCGTTTGATTTAAGGTAGTACACTCCTTGCCATGCATTCTTTGCATAAGATCCATCTGATTTCAAATAATACCAAGCTTGATAAGAATCATCGTAAATCCATTCGCTCTGGGCCATTTTTCCGTCTGCTTTCAGGTAATAACTTCCCTGCCAAGCATTTTTCACTGGATTTCCATTTCCATCAAAGTAGTACCAAGCGCCGTCATGCTTAACCCAACCACTTGTTGTTGCTGAACTTGTATTATTTTGAGCCGCAGTTGATTGCTTTGCTTTGAAAGCACCTTTTGGGGCATTTTTCAATTCACACGCCACACCATCATGATCTCGGTCTAACTTGGCAGAATATCCTGATTCTCCCTCATGGATATCCGCGTATCCATTCGCCCAAGCTTCCTTACAACTAGAAAAATGAATATTTTCTTCTGCTAACACAGGTTGTGAAAACAAGGCTAAAACTGGCAAGCTAGCTAGACTCATTTTTAAAAATAGACGTTTGTTCATTTCTTTCTCCCATAATTATGTTATCGATTTCAATAGTATTTTATCAAACTTATTTTAACGATTCAAGAAAATCTTTGACTGTCCCAGCAAACTCTTCTGGTTTATCTTCGTTCAAAACATGAGGACCGTCTGGGATAATCTGAAATTGGGATTCTGATATTAGTTTATGAATACTTCTCATAGAACTAAGATTTGGTTTATCTTTGCTGCCACAAATTAGTAAGGTTGGATAGGGGCAAATTCCTGCTATATCCGTTAAATCAAGTGTCTTCAATTCCTCAGAAACTCCGACCATAAGAGCTTTGTTTGCTCCCCGTTTTTCAAAAAAACTTTTTGGAAGTAGTTTAAAAATCATCAACTGGATTTTAAATAAGATATTTCCAGCTAATTTCAGAGGGCAACCTGACAAAACTAAACCTTGAAGATTTGGTAAATCATAACTGGAAAGTTCTAGTGCCAGGGCCGCACCTAAAGACAATCCAACCAAAATAAAAGGTTCTGTCTCTTGAGCTAGATGCTGATAAACTCGTTCCTTGGCTTGTTGATAGTTGCTAACTGTAGAAGGAAATAACTCGATAGCCTCAGAAGGATAATCTGTCATTAGATTCCGAACTTCTTTCCAAGACTCTGCTGACTGCCCTAACCCGTGTAAAAATACCAGTTTCATCTAGTTTCCCTCTAGGCTTAATTCATACAAGCCTCTCACTGCATTACAGCCGTAAATAGCTTCTGCTTGAGCTAAGTCTTTTAAGGTCAAGACTTTCTCTTCTGCCTGTCCTGTTTCCAGCAAATGCTGACGATAAATTCCTGGCAAGATTCCAAGTCGGATAGGTGGCGTGTAGAGTTTCCCACCGATTTTCAGAACCAAATTTCCGATAGAGGTTTCAAGAAGTTCTCCAGACTTATTGTGGTAAATAATCTCTTGTTCCCCTAGGTTCAAATGCGGTCTGTAAGTCGTTTTAAAATAGGTAAAGGCTTGTTGCAAATTGGCTTCCTGAAGACAGAGTTGAGCCTGACAAAAGCTTGTACTAAGGGGTGTTAAGGTTTGGCGACTGAATTCAATCTCTCCAGACTTGCTAAGGCTGATTCGCAAGCGATAGTCTTGGTGAGAATCACAAGCTCGACACTCTTCCTCTATCTTTTGTCTTAAGTCTTCTACATCAAAAGGAAAGGCAAAATATCGACTAGCTTTTCTCAGCCTTTCCAGATGTTGTTCTTCAAACAACAAGTTCTTCTGGCTGATCTTCCCAGTAGTAAACAGCTGAAAACGAGCTTGTTTCCGATAGAGAACAGCCGCCTTTTGATGAACTTCTCGGTATTCAGATTCCCAAGTGCTATCCCATGTAATGCCGCCACCAACTCCATAGATAGCTTTCCCTTTATGCAGTTGAATGGTCCGAATGGCCACATTAAAAATCCGTCGTCCATGTGGAAGCAAGAGACCAATCGTTCCACAGTAGACTCCACGCGGTTGGGGCTCCAAGTTCTTGATGATTTCCATAGTCGCAATTTTCGGAGCTCCCGTTATGGATCCACAAGGAAACAGAGAACGGAAGATTTCAACAAGGTCAACATCCTCTCGCAACCGACTCTTGATGGTCGAAGTCATTTGCCAAACGGTTGAGTACTGCTCTACCTGACACAGACGCTCCACATGCTCACTGCCCACTTCAGAAATACGATTCATATCATTGCGCAAGAGGTCCACAATCATCATATTTTCAGAGCGATTTTTAGGATCCTGCTCCAACCAACTAGCCTGCTCTAAGTCTTCTTGGTCAGTTATGCCACGCTGAGTCGTTCCCTTCATTGGTCGCGTTATCAACTCGCGGCCATTTTGCTCAAAAAAGAGCTCTGGACTCATGGATATCACTGCCATCTCGTCATGTTCAACATAAGCATTGTAGCCCGCCTCCTGCTCTACCACCATACGATTGTAGATGGCAAAAGGATTGGCACTTAAGTCTTGCTTGAGTTGAACGGTGTAGTTGACCTGATAGGTGTCTCCCTGCCGCAAATGATGGTGAATCTGAGCAATGGCTTTTTCATAGTCATCTGCAGATGTTACTTCCTGCCAATTTGAAGGCAAATCAACATCATCATAAGTCAGAGGAATAGGGGAGGTCTCCACCCTATCGTGAACAGTAAAATAAAGCAAATACTCGTCCAATAAAGGTGTCTTGTGAACTGCTAATTTCTCCTCAAAAGCAGGTGCAGCCTCGTAGCTGACATAGCCCACCACATAGTAGCCCTGCTTTTGGTAGTTTTCCACTTGTGCTAGCAAGCCTGCCACTTCTGCTACATTTCTCGTTTTCAACTCTTTAATCGGCTGGGTAAAGGCGTATCTCTCCCCCAAAGCCCTAAAATCAATCACTGTTTTTCTATGCATATCCTAAGTATAGCATAAAAAGGCAGATCCAGACAAAGCTGATCTACCTTTTTATCATTTTCTTACTATTGATTACACTTAATTATGCTTTAGTAAATAAATCACCAGCAAATCCATCTGATTTCTGTAAGAGTTGTTTGTAAACTTTTTCTTTAAGTGCAACTGTTTGGTTTGAATTACCAGCTTTCAGGTCATTTTCAACCGCTTTGTTGAACAACTCTTGAAGTCCCGCATAGTTTGAGATTTTCTCACCATTGATTTCAATTTCAACAAAACCTTTTTCACCTTTAGCTTTAACTTCCTTGAACCATTCTTTCTTCCACTCTTCTAGTGTATGGAATTTACCACCAGACACTTTCTCAATGATGAAGTCATCACCAAGACCTGGTCTACCAGCTGCTTTAGATTCTTGTTTATACTTGTTAGAAGCATATCAGACAAATCCATCCAAGTATCCGAAGTAACCCCACATACGGAATGTATTATGTTTGAACGAGATAGAACCTACAGCACTTTGACTTGTATTACCAACGTAAATTCCAGCCATCATACTTACAGTTTGATATGCCGTATCAAAACCTTCAGCACGATAATGTTTATTTCCAGGCATATTATGCTTAGTCACGTAATTACCATCTACAAGGTCATCAATGCTTGTCAATTTCTTCTTGTTCTCCGCGTCATTTAGGTCACGAAGTAAATCCCATTGGTGTGGTTGTCCAACTAAACCATTTCGATCAGCTTTTTCACGCCATTTCTTGTCCATCTTCTTGAACCACTTATTGTTATCTCCGTCATTCTTCGCTATAACGGCATCCGCTTCTAAATGGTCGAGCATCATAAGCACTTCGTTATAGTTCTTCATGTAATGGTCAATTTTAGCTCGACTATCAAGCAAGTTCGGATTGTAGTTATACCATTGGTTTCCATCATTTTTACGCTCATACGCCATATTTAGACCCAATGCGCCATAATCACCATTAGAACTTGTTACCGCAGGCGATTGTAACATACCTTGAGCAAAGGCTTCAACGTCTGTACCTTCACGATGTCCCCAACCACCTAAATAAGCCATACGGTCATTGATATGCGTTGTTTCATGAGTAAAGGCTGATGTACCAAAATCACTAATCATACTTGACCAGATATAGTACACGGCTTCTGAGTTTTGAGGTCTATCAAAGATATACGCATACGCACCCATACCATTATCACCATGCCATTTACCAGTTGGACCATAGAACTCACGAATTGGAGCATAATCACCGTTCTTCGTATGACCCATTCTATCAACCCATCCACCTGGCGCACCATGGTTATCCCAGATAGCCGATGGAACCATGTTTTCAGATTTCAACAACTGATTACGTACATTATCAGCCGCCAAGCGAGACCAGAAGTCTAAGTAGTTGATTTGTTCTTGTGCACGTAAGTCAATTTCTTTCTTGAATGCTTCACGTTCAGCTTCTGTATTCTTACCATATTTCTCAAACGCACTAAATGCTAGTGTATTGTATGTTGAAATCAAGAACATATGAGCTTTCTTTGTAGTCAGAAGTGGCAAGATATATTTGCTATGTTCGCCATTGTTTAAGTTTTCATATAAACGATATTTCTTGTCCGCAAACAATGGATTTGATGATTGTTTCTCAACGACATAGTTTGTATGTGAAACAGCTTTCTTATACCAGGTGTTAATATCAGTTTCGTTTGTGAATAAACGCATATTATAGTTTAATAAACCGTTCAACTCACCAATACCAATCGTTCCACCGATCGTTTCTCGATAAGCTTCTAATGTTCTGTTACCTTTAATGTTATTTTCTCTAGAACCGATCTTAATCAAGAAATCTAAGATATTTACATTCTTACCATAGAAGTCAGGTTTGAACATCATAAGATCTTTCATTGATTTTTCGTCATATTTGAACCCATAGTAACGATTTAGATAAGTAAGCCCCATCATGATTTTAGCTTTGTTTTCATCCACTTTCTTGACAAGGGCTTTCATCGCAGCTTCGTCACCATTTAATTGATGGTCTTCGTTTTCGACTAAAGCTTTCACTAATTTATCTAAATTAGCTTTCGTTTCTTCGAAGCTTTCTTCAAGGAATAAGTTACGAATGTAATTGTTCTTATGATTGTCACTATTCTCAGCTGGTTTATTACGTTTGTCCATTAATGCACGCACTTCAGGTGAAATCAATTCGACACTTGCTAATTTTTCTTTCACATCAGCAATTAGTTTGTCACGATTCTTATCCACCATATTTGGTGTGTAAACAATGCCATCTAGACCTGTAATACTATATTCACGAACTTGTGCTACGTTTGAATCCTTAGAAGCAACCGTCATTTCTTCTTTAGTACCATCAGCGTAATGAATCATTATTTTATCAACACTTGATAAGTCAGTCACGAATTGACCATCTTTCATACCAGTTACAGATAATACTTCAGTCGTTAATAATTTAGAACCAGCAGGAATTTTATTTCCTTGATTGATAATCCATTCTTTGTTGTAGAACGGTTGAAGTTTTTCCACATTTCGGTAAGCAAGTTCACGTTCTGCATTATAATCTTGAATCTCTTTATACGTATCAGATTTTGGGAGATTATTATTTAACTTATCTACTAATAATGTTGGAGCTTCAAAATCTTTAGATGTAATATCGAAACTTTCTAATCTTTTATCAGCTTCTTCTTTAGAGATTTCTTTAAGTTTGTCCGCATTTTTTCTTGTCACATTACCAGTAGCTTCCCCAGCTACGCTGACAACTCTACTTAAATAAGGGAACCCAAAGTCATCATCTCCAATATCACCTGAACCATAAAGTTTTTCAGCGTTAGTTACTTTTACATAACTAATAACATCTTCTAAAAATCCGTATGGCCAGTTTTTAGTAATAACTCCACCTGTCTCTACATTGTTTTTCAAGTTAATTGACCCTTTTGCTACAGCTTTTTTAATATGTCCGTTAGCTCTTACATCCATTGGGTCCATACCCCTATCAAGTGTTGAAACTAAAGCTGAACCACGAGCTCTTTCACCAGTGATTTCTACATCTGTATAAACTTTTTCAATATTTGCTTTTCTTTGGTTGTTAACTAAACCAGAAATACTCCAACCTTTTTTACCTTCTGTGCGAAGTTTTCCGATAACAGAAACATTTTTCATTTTGCTTCCATTATTTAAATTATTAACAACTCCAGCTACATCATTACCACCAACAATACTACCCGTAATTTTAACATTTTCAATTGTCGTATTTGTAGCATCTTTTGCAAGTGTCGCTATTTGATCCGTACCTGGTTTATTTATATTCACGTTAGAGAAAATTAAATCTTTAATTGTAGAATTTTCAATAACATCAAATAATGGATTGCTTAAGTTATGAATAGCAAACCTATTCCCATCAGTACTAGTTAACGTACCTTTAAATTTCTTAGTAATATAAGATTTTCCATTTGGTTTAATATTAGTAGCATTTAAGCTTTGTCCAATTTTATATTCACCTTCTGGGTTATTTTGAATAGCTTCAACCAATTCAGCGAAATCATAGTAAACATTATCCACTTTTGGTTTTGGTTTAGCTATATAATAAACATACTCGTTAGCTAATTTCGAAGAATCTGTATGCTGAACTAAATCAGGCGCAGTTGCAGTAACTTTATATAAAGTTTCCCCATCTTTAACCACTTCTTCTATCTTATCAACAGCAAGTCTTGTCACTTTATTGTCATGAGTTGTTACTCGTAAGTAAAGCGGAGCAACATCTGTTGGCTTTTCAGTTAATAAGCTCTTATCTGTTTCGTTTCCTTCAGCATCTACACTCATTAAGCTGGTTTCTTTGATATTTTTGATTTCAACTTTTTTAAGGTCTAATTGAATTTGTTTATCTTCTAATTTCTCAGTTTCTTCACCTTCTCCACGATCATAAACCATTGTAGTAGATAGGGTGTAACCTTGATAATATTTCAATTTATCTAAAGTAGCGTTTAAATTATTTTCAGATACCGTTACTTCTTTGACAAGTTGTCCATCTTTATCTTTTAACGCTAATTTGATTGATTTGATTTCTACTCCAGCTGGTTTAGTCAATGTATAACTAGCTGTGGCACTCTTCTTCAAGACATCTTTTTCAGTATTAGCCCATTGTAATGTTGGCTTTTCTAACCCTTTTGTGCCTTGCTTAATAATTTTATCTTGAGGTTCTTGGATAACTTTTTCTACTACTGTTGGAGCATCGTTTGTTTTTTCTCCACGAATCGTTTTATAGGTTTCAGTAATTTGTTTCTTACCGTCTACACCTTCTTGAGCAACTTTAGTTGTTCCACGTTTTAAAGTGTCATCATCTTCTGTTTTTGTAGCAAAAGGAATGACTTCTTCTCTTGTTTCAACTGCTGTTCCTTCAACTGGTTTTGTCCCTTTTTTAACGACTTTAGAAACAGCAGGAGTTTTTACTTCTGTTGTTGTAGAAAGGACTTTGTCTGTTTCTACACCTTCCACTGTTTCGTAAGTTGTTTTCGTAACTTGAACTCCTTTAGAACCAGGATTTTCAACTACTTCGTCACCCACATATTTTGTGTCATCCAGAACTACTTCTGTTGTGAAATCTAGTTCACTTTCAGTAGACTTCTCAACTGTACCAGTTGTTACTTTATATTCTGGATTTGCTGATTGCTCTGTAGCTTGGCCTTCTTTTCCTGTTTCTTGTGTTCCCTTAGTTGAAACTGGTTCTTTATACTCTGGTAATTCAGCTTGTGTTAGAGCTTGGCCTTCCTTACCTTCTTCTTGTGTACCTTTTACTTCGATTGGAGCTTCTGGCAATTCTGGCTGTGTTAGTGCTTGACCTGCTTTACCTTCTTCTTGAGTTCCTTTAGACTCTACTATAGCTTCTGGTAGTTCCGGTTGCGTTAAAGATTGACCTTCCTTACCTGCTTCTTGAGTTCCTTTAGACTCTACTGTAGCCTCTGAAAGTTCTGGCTGTACTAAAGCTTGGCCTTCTTCGCCTGCCTCTTGAGTTCCTTTTGCTTCTACTGGGGCTTCTGGCAATTCCGGTTGTGTTAAGGCTTGGCCTGATTTACCCTCCTCTTGAGTTCCTTTTGCTTCTACTTGAGCCTCTGGCAATTCTGGCTGTGTTAGTGCTTGACCTTCTTTGCCTGCCTCTTGGGTTCCTTTAGCTACTTGGTGGCTTGGTTCAGTTTGTGGTACTGGAGTTGGGGCAGGTTGCACCTCTTTCTTAGTTCCGACTGCAATGACTTGCGGCACAGGATTTTGAACCACTTGGTCTTCAATGACTTCTCTAACTTCTTGACCATTGACCATCGATACTTTAGTTACAAGACGACGCTGACCCTTTACTCCTGCTGTGACGATACGAGTCTTTCCTTCTGCTAGATTCGCATCTGAACTTGTGACCGTTTCAAAAGGAATCTCCACCAAGCTCTCTTCCTGTCTAACCTGAGGCTTCTCAGAAACTGGTTTTTCTTCAACAGCAGGAGCAACTGGATTCTCTACTACAGGTTTTTCGATGACAGTTTCTGGAGTGACAGCAGGTCTTTCTTGAACGACTTCTGTTTTCTCGATTTCTTTTGAACTTTGCTTTTCGACTGGCAACTGAGGCTTCTCAGAAACTGGTCTTGATGGATGGAGTTCTGCTTCCTTGAAGTAGCCAATGTATTCATAGCCATCAATATGAATAATCCCTTCAGCTAAACCTTCATGTGTAGTAGCCGAAATAGTTTGGTTATAAGAAAGCAATTCTTTATTTTCAAATGCAAATGTCCCGTAAGGCACAAAGGTGCTAGCTCCTAAAGAACCAATCAAGAGAACACCTAGAACCTCTTTGCGACCT
Source organism: Streptococcus mitis (assembly GCA_018364455.1). Taxonomy (GTDB): domain Bacteria; phylum Bacillota; class Bacilli; order Lactobacillales; family Streptococcaceae; genus Streptococcus; species Streptococcus mitis_BR. The sequence goes on from JAGZLW010000027.1 coordinate 10,538, forward strand.
TTTTTGGACACTAAAAAGACTGCTAGAGAAGCCGTTGCCAAGCCAAGACCTGCTAGGGCTAGCTCCCTACTTCCCGTGTATGGAAGTTGTTGACTGTTAGCTGCCTTCTTACGATAAACTACATAGAGAATATCATCATCTTGAAATTCTGTAGGAACCTCATGGTGAATCAGGGCTTTTTCAGACTCGGTCAATTCCTGCTCCGCCAAATAACGGTAATGAACACTATGAGCACTGCCAACTTCATTGGCTTGAACCTTATCTACTGAAAGGGTACTGGCTCCAAAAAGGAAGGCTCCGATAGCTACAGGACCTACCCCAACAGTTAACTTACGAATTGAATATTTTGTGATTTTTTCTAGTTGTTGTTTTGTTTTTCTCATTCTCACGACTTTCTAATAGAATCTTGTGGATAGTGCGCACGCGCACCTCCAATTAATTTTGGACGACTAGCCAGCGCCGTTACGTGGGCATGACCAATTTCTCTCAAAAGAGGGCGAATCGGAACCTGAACATGCTTAACATGCATGCCAATTGCAGTGTCTCCGATATCCAATCCAGCATGGGCCTTGATAAATTCAACCTCAACTGGATCCTTCATAAACTTGAAGGCTGCCAACTGACCTGAACCTCCTGCATGAAGGGTAGGAAGGACACTGACGATTTCTAGACCAAACTGCTCTGCCACCTGACGTTCAACGACGAGGGCCCGATTGACATGTTCACAACCTTGAACAGCTAGATGAATTCCTTTTTCCTCTAAGATATCTAGGATGGTCTTCACAATGATTTCTCCAATTTCTTGGCTGGATTCCTTGCCAATCTGACCACCTATCACTTCACTAGAAGAAAGGCCCAAAACAAAGATGGATCCTTGCTTCAAATTGGCCTTTTCCAATACATCTTCTACAATCTGGCTTGTTTCTCTTTGAATGTCTTTTTCCTTCATACTTGATACCTCTTTTGTCACTATCTATCATATCGTTTTTTCTACGTTTTAGCAAGATAGACAACCTGAAAATCTTACTCCAACCTGCATAAAACTCCCAGAATTGACTGGGAGTTAGCTAGTTTCTATTCTATTTATGTATATTTCAACTGTCGTCCCTTTTGAGGGAATAGAATCGATCTTCATTTGGTAATCTTCTCCAAAATGAAGTTTGAGCCGTTGGTCAACATTTTGCAGACCAACTCCCCCACGTTTAAGTTGACTTTGACTACTATCGCCAGCATCTTGGAAGCCAACTCCATCATCTTCAATACGGATGACCAAGCCCGAATCCTGTTTCTGGACAGAAACTCTAATATGTCCTTGACCTTCCTTTTCCTTAATGCCATGGTAAAGAGCATTTTCTACCAAGGGTTGTAACACCAACTTGGGCAAGACTAAATTATCAAAGGCAGGATTTTCATCAATTTCGTATTCCAGCTTATCTCCATAGCGTTGTTTCTGGATAAAGAGATACTGGCGGACATGGTTGATTTCGTCAGACAGGCAAATCAAATCCTTCCCCTGATTGAGAGCCAAGCGGAAATAGGTTGCCAAGGACTTGGTAACCTGAACCACTCGCTGACTATCCTGAAATTCAACCATCCAGATGATGGTGTCCAAAGTGTTATAGAGGAAATGCGGATTAATCTGGCTGGATAGAGCTTGAAGTTGGTACTGACGGGTTGTTTCTTCCTGCCTGCGCACATCTGCCATCAGCTGATCAATCTGATCCAACATGGCATTAAATTGGCGAGTCACTTCTCTCAGTTCATGGGCACCAGTTTCCTTGGCACGAAGATTCTGATTACCAGAAGCAATCTCCAGCATGGTTTCTCTCAAGTCATTCATAGGAGCAATCCAGCGTTTAAGACTAAGCCACACCAAACAGAGACAGGCAAGAAGAGAGGTGAAACTGGCTCCAAGCAAGGTCCACATGAGCTGACTCCGAACTTGCTCTAACTTCTCCAGCGAAGACACCCCAAGCACCGTCCAATCAGTTCCAGCAATCTTTTCTTGACTGACATAGGATTTATGGTCAAGAGTATAGCCCTGACCTGTCTCGATATAGGGTTTCATGGCCTCCATTTCACTAGCTGAGCTATAGACTGTGTGTTTAGGATGGTAAACAAATTCATGATTTTCATTGATGATAAAGGCAAAGCCCTGCTGACCCAACTGAAGCTGGTTGAGATAGGCTTCCAGAGTTTCGTAGGAAATATCCAAGCGAAGAACGCCCAGATCGGCTCCCTTTGCATCAAGAAGTTCCTGAGTGACAGAAATAACCCATTGACTATCTGATTTATGAGCTGGAGTCAAAACTGGCTTAGCTCCCTGATGAATGGCCTTTTGGTACCAGTCCTCAGTCATCATATCTGAAGATGTTTTCATCTGCACACTGTCATCTGTAGAAATGAGCTGACCAGACTTGGTTACCAGCACAACAGCTTTCAAGTCCTGATCTGCCTTCAAGATAGTTAAAAACAGATCTCGAATTCCCTTTACCTTGTCTTGACTAGGATTCTCAGCATATGCTAGGACATCCGTCTGCTGGGTCAAACTGGTCGAGGTGGTTTCTAATTTTTTGATATAAGACTGGATAAAGTGGCTAGTCTGACTGATAGTCGTCTGGCTATTGCCCTCAATGCTAGCCTCAATGGCTGATGAACTAGATTGATAGTAGAAAGTCCCGACCAGAGCTAGGAGAATGAGAAAGACCAGAAAGATGGAAATAACCATTCTGACTAGGAGAGAAGAACGCTTCATCGACCTTCCCCCTTCTTAAACTGACGAGGTGTCACACCCGCAATCTGTTTAAAGCGTTGGGTAAAGTAATTCATATCTTCAAAGCCAACCTTCTCCGCGATCTCGTAAATCTTCAGATCTGTAGTTAAAAGCAAGAGCTTGGCTTGTTTGACACGTTCTCTCACCAGATAATCCTGAAAAGGCAGGCCCAACTCTTTCTTAATCAAAGAACTCAGATAAGTCGGATTAAATCCCAAGTCACTGGCTAAAGATTTTAAACTAAATTGGCTATCAGCTAGATGAGAATGGATTTTCTGGGCCAAGTTTCCTTCAAACTTATCGGTCAGTAAACCTTGTAACTGCTCTTCTTTCTCTTCCTTGTCTAGTTTTTGCTTTATTTTCCCCAACATTTCCTCAATATCCTGACGAGAAAAGGGTTTGAGCAGGTAGTCGTCCACACCTAGTTTGACAGCAGACAAGGCATAATCAAAATCATCGTAGCCTGTCAAAAAAACTAGATGAACCTGAGGATAGGTTTCTCGGACCAGACTGGCTAACTGGATACCATTTAGCTGGGGCATGTTGATATCAGTTAAAATGATATCCGGCACCTGCTTTTGTATCAATTCCCAAGCCTGCCTTCCATTTTCAGCCTGACCGATGATTTCCATATCGTAGGCTGCTACATTAACCAGTTTGGTCAAGCCTTGTCTTACCAGATATTCATCTTCTACAATTAAGATTGTATAGGTCATGCTTCTCTCCTTTATCACTTACTAGTATCAGTATAGCAAAATTCTCCTCTAACTGCTTAGGAAAGCCCTCTTAATCGACATAATCTAGTAAATAAGCGTAGCCTTTTTCTTCCATTTGGTTTTTAGGAATAAAGCGGATGGAGAGACTATTGATACAGTAGCGCAAGCCACCCTTGTCCTGTGGGCCGTCCGTAAAAACATGGCCAAGGTGAGAATCTCCCACTCGGCTCCGCACTTCCATGCGTGTCATATTGTAGGACTTATCTTCTTTGTAAGTAGCAACATCTGGACTGATTGGCTGGGTGAAACTAGGCCAACCACAACCAGACTCAAACTTGTCCTTTGATGAAAAGAGAGGTTCGCCAGTTGACACATCCACATAGATACCAGATTCAAATTTATCCCAGTAGCGGTTTGAGAAAGCCCGTTCTGTTTGATTTTTCTGGGTAACTGCATACTCCTCAGGTGACAGGGTCTTTTTCAATTCTTCATCACTTGGTTTGGGATATTTGCTGGCATCGATGACGGGGTAGGCCGCCTGATTGACATTGATATGGCAGTAGCCATTTGGATTTTTCTTGAGATAGTCTTGGTGGTAATCCTCTGCTACTACAAAATTCTTCAAGTTTTCCTTTTCAACTGCTAGAGGTTGATCGTATTTCTTAGCTACCTCATCAAAGACTTGGTTAATCACCTCTAAATCCTTGTCATCTGTGTAATAAACACCGGTACGGTACTGGGTTCCCACATCATTTCCTTGTTTATTTTTGCTGGTTGGATTGATAATGCGGAAATAATGAAGTAGGATTTCCTTGAGGGAAATTTGCTTGGCATCATAAGTAACATGGACAGTCTCCGCATGACCTGTTTGGTTAATCAATTCGTACTTGGTTGTTTCCCCTCTACCATTTGCATAGCCTGAAACGGCATCCGTCACCCCGGGAACGCGTGAAAAATATTCCTCCACTCCCCAGAAACATCCCCCAGCTAGATAAATTTCGTGCAAGTCTGCATCTTTACTCACTTCTGTTTTTTTCACTGTTTTTCCTCCTTGGCTAACTGATGCTTTCTCAATTTGCGAGGCATCTGTCTGCCCTGCATTTCGCATCAATAGAAAATAGAAACCACTTATGGCTAGGACAAAAATCCCTGCCAAGACAAACAATTTTACTTTATCATTCATGACCTTTCTCTACCCCATTTCTTTCAATGTTTTTAAAATCATATCCTTATCCATAAAACCTGGTTGCGTTTTGACCAGCTTGCCTTCCTTGTCTATAAAGGCTTGAGTTGGGTAAGAACGGACACCATAACTTTCTAAAAGTTTACCTGATGGGTCAATTAGAACTGGGAAATTTTTATAATCCAAGCCCTTGTACCAGTTCTTAAAGTCTGCTTCTGCTTGTTCCCCCTTATGTCCAGGAGACACCACTGTCAAAACTACATAGTCATCACCAGCATCCTTAGCAATTTCATCCGTGTCAGGAAGACTAGCTAGACAGATGGAACACCAAGAAGCCCAGAATTTGAGATAGACTTTCTTGCCCTTGTAATCAGACAAGCGGTAGGTCTTGCCATCTACTCCCGTTAGTTCAAAATCAGCAACTGCCTGACCTTTAGTCGCAGTTTGCGAACTAACTTGTTCTGTTTTTGTTTGCTCCTTCATAGTAGCTTCGTCTGACATGTTTTTAGCAGAACAAGCTGTCAAGCAACAGATTGAGCCTACTCCAAGGAGACATGTTTGCCATTTTTTCATTTCTTCTTCCTCTCTATTCAAATAATGTAGTCAAAATGGAAGCATTTCCCAAAAGCACCAAGATTCCCATCACGATAATGAGGAAACCACCTACTTTTTTGAGGGTTCCGAGGTAGGGATGAAGTTTTCGGAAATGTTTCAAAACATAGCTGGAGGCAAGAGCTAGAACCAAAAATGGTAGCGCTAGACCCAGCATATAGATTAACATGAGACCAGCTCCCTGCCAAGCACCTGAACCACCTGAAGCCGCCAAGGCTAAAACAGAGGCCAGAACCGGTCCCACACATGGCGTCCAAGCAAAACTAAAGGTCAAGCCCAGTAAAAATGCCTGACTATAGCCCTTACCCTTTTGCACCTGTCTCTTTAATTGTAGCCTTCTTTCCTTGTAAAGTCCTTGAAAATGTAAGACTTCCATCTGGTGTAAGCCCAAGAGAATGATAACCGCACCCATCACATACTGAAACCAAGAAGCATACAGCAAATTGCCTAAAAAACCAGCTCCATAACCCAGCAAGATAAAAATAAAGGAAATCCCCGCTATAAAGGCCAAAGTTCTCAATAGACTAACAAGTGAGATTGAAAATTTGCCACTAGAAGCCTGAGCACCATCTTTGTCATCCAACAAGACCCCTGCATAAACCGGTAACAAGGGTAAAATACAAGGAGAAAAGAAGGAAAGAATTCCAGCAAGAAAAACACTGATAAAAAAGATAATATTATCCATTGCCTTCCTCCATTCTTTGATTTGATAGGACTATTATAGCCCCAAAACTCCAGAAAAAACAGGGACAATGATAGGGAAAAATAGGAATTTAATCAGGTTATACTTCAAATAAATCAAAAAAACATGAGTAAAAGGGTAAGCTATCTTAGTTTTTTGAGCCAACATTTAGTAAATTAAAAAACAGATTCTTCCATCTATCGCGGAAAAATCTGTCATTGATTTACTGATTTACAAAAACTCCAACCACGGTTTACGAACCTTATCTTTGCTGGTTCCTCTGTATTTTTTAGTTCTAAGAACCCCATTTTAACCATTATTGGTAATAGTCTTACAACAAGGCCTCAAACTCAGCGACGGTCATGCCCAATTGCTGGCTGGCAACCTCAGGTGTTAGAAGACCTTGGCGAACTAGATTTACTAAACCTACTTTTAACCCCTCTTTGATACCCTCTGCACGGCCACGTTCTAAGCCTTTTTCTTCAGCTTGCTCCAAGGCATAGTCATGAGCCAATAATGCTTGTTCTTCTCGCATACGTAGTTGACTAAACATTTTCCTGTCCTCCTCGGACCAGCTCTTGTAGTCCAGCAGTTGGTCTGCTTGGCTGATGGCTCGCTCAGGTTGCTGGGTAAAGGGTTTATTCCCGAAAAACTCCAACCACGGTTTGCGAACCTCGTCTTTGCTGGTTTCTCTGTATTTTCTTAATTCCAAGAACGCCATCTTGACCAGATGGTTTTCTTGACAGTTATTTGTGATGGTTAAGACATCACCTGTCGTGTCTTCGCGCATACTAAAACTGTGAAAGGCTAAATCATCTTGGAAGTAATTACTATCTACGATAGCAATAGCATAAACAGGTGCGATGTGTTTGTAACTCTGGTGTGTATCACCTTCTCGTTGACGAATTTTTTCTAGGTTTTGATTAACCTGACTGCACAGGTAAGCCCACAGACGATTGATGAAAAAATTCTGATGATGCACCTGAATCTCAATGATTACTTGTGTCCCATTGTCTAACTCTGCCAAAACGTCTATACTAGTGTAAAAATCCTGAGCCGAGTACGGTAGGGAAGGCAAGACATGAATGTTACTCCCCTCCAAAATGGTTACATTTTTGGCTGGTAAATCCAACATATCACGGATAAATTGACAAGTGATTTCTGGATTGCTAAAGATTTTCTTAGCAACCAAATCATTGGTCGGGCTAATGCCCGGATGACGTACAGTCATATTTCTTCTCCTTTCATTATAGCACATTTTTAAATCTAGGTTTACTAGATTCACTGCTACTATCTATTTATTCGGAAAAGAAAGGATAAATGAAATAGTATATAAAAAATAAGAACAACGGATAATCGATAAATGTTAAGCTTATCTATTCTCCTTGCTTATCTGATAATAAATAAGGTCCGCAAGATAGCCTTTTCTCTCTACACCATTGGTAATAGTCTTTAGATAGGACATTCCAGCCTTCTCCATGACACGACCTGAAGCTGGATTGAGACTGGCATGACGTGCCTTGACTTCTTGAAAACCTGCTTGAGTAAAACAAAAGTCCAAGACAGCTTTCAATGCCTCTGTCATAATCCCATGTCCCCAGTAAGCCTTGCCTAGCACATAGCCAATTTCACAACTTGAATCTTCCTCATCCATCTCAACGATACTGATATCCCCGATCACTTGCCCTGGCTTTTCTTTGAGACAAATGGCCCATTTGTAATAGTTGGGATTGGTATAGGAGGCAACCCAATTTCGAATCGAGTTTCGAGTGATTTCGACATTAGAATGGGGATCCCAGGTAACATAGGTCAGATTCTCAGCGGATGAAGCCCAATTCTGAAACATGGCTTCTGCATCACTTTCCACAAATCTTCGCAAGATTAAACGATCTGTCTGTAATATTTGCGTACCGATTGCTTTCATGACGCTACCTCGCTTTCTGATAGATGATTCTCTGCCCAACCTCAATTTAAATTTACTTTGCTTTTGAATTTCAATGTAATAAGCTAAAAAGGTCCACCGGACCTTCCTCGCTTTCTTATTTCTAAACTCGGGGTAAAAAGTTCTCTCACTTTCTTATTTCAAGGTGAGAGGCTGAAAACCTCCACTGAAGGTTATTCTTGCTTCCCAGTTTCTAGGCAAGAAGCTAAAAAGGTCCCCCGGACCTTTTTACTCCCAAAAGTTATCGAATACAGTGATGGGTAGGTGGCGTTTGTGTTGGCCTTTGTGCCACCAGTTTTCGATTCTTGCTTGGGCTTCTGGGCTGATTGTTTTGCCTTCTAGGTAGTCGTCAATCTCTTCATAGGTGACTCCGAGGGCTACTTCATCAGCTAGACCTGGTTTATCTTCTTCTAGGTCTGCTGTTGGGATTTTTTCATAAAGTGCTGGGTCTGCACCAAGTTCCTTCAATAGTTGTTTTCCTTGGCGTTTATTGAGGCGGTAAAGAGGGAGAATATCCGCACCACCGTCACCAAACTTGGTAAAAAAGCCTGTGATATTTTCCGCAGCATGGTCTGTCCCAATGACCGCTCCGCTATGGGAACCAGCAAGGGCATACTGAGCAATCATACGGCAACGAGCCTTGATATTGCCCTTGTTAAAGTCTGAAACAGAGCTACCTGTCGCTTCTACTGCAGCTGTCATGGCATCAGCTGATTCCTTGATATTGACGACTAAACTGACATCAGGCTGGATAAAGGCTAGGGCTTTTTGAGCATCTGCTTCATCAGCTTGCACTCCATAAGGCAGGCGGACAGCGATAAATTTGTAGCTATCATCCCCTGTCTCTGCTCGCAGTTCTTCCATGGCCAGTTGAGCCAATCGTCCTGCTAAGGTTGAGTCTTGTCCTCCAGAAATTCCTAGTACAAAAGTTTTTAGGAAGGGATGCTTTCTCAGATATCTTTTTAAAAAATCAATGGAACGACGGATTTCTTCCTGGGCATCAATCACTGGTTTCACGCCCAGTTCTTGGATAATCGTTTCTTGCAAACTCATTCTTCTTCTCCTTCACCAAGGGCTTCCTTGCGCATCTTATCAATCAAGTCCATCTTATCTTGCCATACATCACGCGCCAAATCCACTGGATAATGCTGCGGATTGAGCACACGCTTGTACTCATCCCAAAGCTTGTCAAACTCCTTACGAGCATAATCCTGAATCTCAGTCAGGCTAGGCAGGTTGTAAATCAATTTTCCGTCTTTGAAGATATCCACCAAGAGAGGAACGGCATCAAAATTACGAACGGTCTTCTTGATGTAGGTATAGGTCGGATGGAACATCTTGATTTCTGTCATGTCGCTCACATCCACACCGTCATAAGTGATGTAGTCGCCTTCTGACTTGCCTTTTTCACGACTGGTAATGCGCCACACCTGCTTCTTACCTGGTGTAGACACTTTTTCAGCATTATTTGACAGCTTAATCGTATTGCGCATGTTCCCATTTTCATCTTCAATTGCAACAATCTTATAAACTGCCCCAAGAGCTGGCTGATCATAGGCTGTAATCAGCTTGGTTCCCACACCCCAGACATCAATCTTGGCCTTTTGCATCTTGAGGTTGAGGATGGTATTTTCATCCAAATCATTAGAAGCATAAATCTTAGCCTCTGTAAATCCAGCATCGTCCAATTGCTGACGGACTTTCTTAGAAATGTAGGCAATATCCCCAGAGTCAATCCGCACACCCATAAAGTTAATCTGATCGCCCAGTTCACGCGCCACCTGAATGGCCGCTGGCACACCGATACGAAGGGTGTCATAGGTATCCACAAGAAAAACGCAATTTTTGTGGGTCGCAGCGTAAGCCTTAAAGGCCTCATAGTCGTTACCATAAACCTGTACTAAGGCATGAGCATGAGTACCCAAGACAGGAATGTCAAAGAGTTTACCAGCACGCACGTTGCTGGTCCCATTGGCACCACCAATCACCGCTGCGCGTGTTCCCCAGATAGCTGCATCCATTTCTTGCGCCCGACGTGTCCCAAACTCCATCAAAGGCTCATCCTCAATGACTGAACGAATACGAGCTGCCTTAGTCGCCACCAAGGTCTGGTAGTTGACGATGTTCAAAAGAGCCGTTTCGACCAACTGACATTGGGCTAGAGGACCTTCCACCTGCACAATCGGTTCATTGGCAAAAACCAAATCCCCTTCTTGGGCAGAACGAACGGTCAACTCCAACTGGAAATTGCGAAGGTAATCCAAGAATGCTCCATGATAGCCTAGAGACTCCAAATAGGCAATATCACTATCTGAAAAACGCAAGTCTTCAAGATAATTCACAATTCTTTCCAAACCTGCAAAAACCGCATAGCCATTCTTAAAAGGCTGTTGGCGGAAATAAACCTCAAAGACCGCCTTTTTATTGTGAATTCCTTGGTCAAAGTAAACCTGCATCATGTTAATCTGGTACAAGTCCGTGTGCAATGTCAAACTATCATCTGGATACATACTTTTCCTACTTCCTTAGCTAGAAACCCATGAAAATTTTCAAGAACTTTCATGTATTCCAATAAATTAGTACTATTATATCACATTTTATCTGGATTGAGAAAAGAGTAACAAGCTATTCACCACTCTCCAGTTCATCCATGTCTTGCTCAAATTTTTTCTGAGCCCATTCGCCATAGCTCTTAAGACCAAGATTGCCAATAAAGACCCAGGGAAGATAAATAACATAAGTAATTGCCCAAGCAGATAGGTATTTAAGGTTCAAAGGATTGTGCTGATAAACTTCTATGTTGAATTGATAATTCTGTAACATCAAAAGAGCCGTAATAGCCAAGGTTAAGAAAAAACAACCCAAAATCGTAAAATGAAAACGACTATAGTAGGTTACTCCCAGATAACGGGCACGATTGAAAAAGAAGAAAATTCCTACTATCAGAGTATACACTAGAAAATTCGGATTAAAAAGAGATGGAGATAACACTGCTACTAAATAGCTTAGAAGTACAAGCCCAATAAAGAGTGAAAAAGACTCTGCCCCAGCTTTATTGATTAGTTGTTCTTCTCTTTCGTCAAGTAATTGATAATGAATGAATTTATTTACCATCTTCTTCCTCCCAAAATAGTTGGTCTAGGGTTTTTCCTAAACATCTGCAAATAGACTGGCAAAGCGAGAGACTGGGATTGTATTTTCCCGCCTCTATCAAACCAATAGTCTGGCGCGTCACCCCCACAGCCTCTGCCAGTTGACCTTGAGTTAAATCAAGCTCTACACGAGCTAATTTCAATTTTAAATTTTTAGCCACCTGCGTCCTCCTTATAGTTTTAATACTCATCTACTCTTAAAAAATCCAAAACCAACACAAGCTGTCAGCTATTTATTATAACCTCATTAATTAGCACTCCAATATTATCTTCTGCCTAAAATCAGTATGTTGGATTGTTTGAAATAAACTTCCTAGTTTGCTATTTGATTTTTTGTTTAGTATTAGCTTTAGTAGGGTCTTTTAAACGAGTTTTGATTGCTTATATTTCTTATTTAGTTGATTTCATATCACTATTATATAATGCTTTTGGAAATGAGTCTAGCATAAGACAAAAACGTGTACACAACAAGAGCAGGAGCATACCAAGATGACTGATTTTTTGCTGGATTTTAAGTCTGTAAAATAATACTAAATGAAACTAAAATGAATACTTCTTGCTTTTCTTGAGAGTGAAAAAGTACAATAAAATGATTGTAGTGATTACCACAAGATACTGACTAATAGACATCGTATTTGAAGCAACAAATACAGGTAAGGAATAAAAAGGAAGAAGTTCAATTGCTTTGATAAACAAATCATTACTAGTATTCATCATAATCGTATTTAATATATTAGGGACAAAGAGTAGTAAAGCTACTAAAATACCAAATACCAAGCCACTTTTCAATTTGTATAAATAGAAAATGTAAGATAATAGAAAATAAAATAGGACTAACAAAATTGTATTGACTACAATGACTGCTATAAAATCTAATCCTAAATCACCTGGAACACCCAATTTACTTACGATGACTAGTAGCACAATGCCATTCAAAGCATAAATAATGGAAACTGAGATGGCATATAGAAAATTAGACAAGACATAAATCATCCGATTTTTCTGTTGATTATAAAACAAACTTACCGTATTGTGGGAAAAATCTCTACTAATGACTCGGTTAGCATATATAACAGCCATTAACATACCGAGCATAGCATAAAAGTTTGAAATATGCTTAATACCAAGCGATGTCCCTTGAGTCTTTAGAATAAAGAATGTAACCAGTATCGGCGGTATAAACGAGATAAGCAAACCGAGATATATTACGCCTGATGAATATAAATCTCTTATATTTTCCTTAAGAAAATTCAATTTATTTAATTTCATGATTATAACCTTCCTTTATTTTGAACGATTTAGATAAATATCTTTAAGCGTTTCTTTTTTAGTTTCAAAATCAACTACTTTAATAGAGTTTTCGTTAAAAAATTTAAAAAGCTCACTACTTTGAATATTCCCAGACATAGTAATTCTCAGTCCCTCTTCCTGAACAATATCCCCAAATTCTTGTTTGGTAATGAAAATGTCTCTATCTGTAGCTGATGAAAAAGCTATCTCAAACAAGCAATTATGACTATCTTTTCCTACTTTTTGAAATGTCAAAAGCCCGTTCTCCAAGAAAAGAACCCTCTCACAAATTTCTTCAATATCTTCTAATTTATGACTCGATATTAAAATTCCAACATTTTCATGTAAAGCTAAATTTTTTAGAACCGCTAAAACTATTTGTGATGATTCAATATCTAAACCATTAGTCGGTTCATCTAAAATCAATATATCAGGTTCCGTAACAAGAGTTAGAAGCAAAGCTAATTTTTGTTTTGTACCCAAAGAATAGGTCTTTACTTTTTTATTAATAGACTGAGTCGAATCTAACTCTTGGATCAAACTTCCAAATCTTTCTTGATTGTAGTCAACACCATATAAGTTTGACAAATATTTTAAATTCTCTAAACCTGTTTTAGATAAAAATAATTTTGGTTCTTCGATTAAATACCCAACATTATCACTACTTATAATATTCCCTGAAGTCGGTTGATTATTCTGAACAAGAATTTTCATCAACGTACTCTTACCAACTCCGTTTCTCCCTACTAGACCAACAATTTCACCCTTGTTAAGTGCGAAATTTATATCTTTGAGAATGGTTGAATGACCATAATGCTTACTTACATTTATAACTTCCATTTTTTATTCCTCCATTAATATTCTTGATTTTCTCTTTGATTCTCATTAATTTTAAAAAGTTGCGCCTCTTTTTAACAACATTATATCATATATCTAACTTAATGCAATATATAAATGTCATTTTGTAAAATTTTATTAACAAAAAACTCTCTACCATAAAAAATAGAGAGTGTTAAGTTTAAATATAGGGTTTCAAAATATCGACGACATCACTTCTTTTCTTAACCTGATAAGACTTGATTCCCAATTTCTCAGCTGCAATTGTATTGTCCTCAATATCACCTAGAAAGACACAATGTGTAGGATTTAACTGGTATTTATCGAGAATCTACTTCATACTTATGTCAAGCCCCCCTCTTTGATTTATGCTTTCATATTCTCCTTACAAATCCTTTTGGTAATAATATCTTTGCCCAATGTAGGGATAGTCTTGTAACCTAAAGACTTCCTTGTAGCCATGCCTTTTATAAAAATCAGGAGCTTGAAACTGGTAGGTATTGACAAAAGCAAAACGACAGTTTCGATTCTTAGCTTCAGTTTCTGCTTGCTGCAATAGCTTTGAACCGATTCCTTGCCTTCTCAGTTCCTCTTTTACAAATAAATACTCGATTTCTAGCCAATTTCCAAAAGTCTCTGCTATCAAACCTGCCAGGAGATTGCCCTTTTCATCTTCGACATAAAGATTAAGTGGCTCACTTTCAGCCTCTTCTCTTTTGGAACGATTATAAGCACGAATCAGATTCCCAATTTCTTGCGCCTTCTGGGAATCCTCATTTTCCAATTTAAAGTACATCTAAACCTCCTTGAAAACTGATACAGCTTGATTATAAATTTATTACAAGGATTTAGAAGTTGCGGTGCACTATTCTAGATTCAATATACTATACCTCTTCCTCCCTACTCACCTGAGTACAATCCTATTTAAAAAACATGGGCTCATATCAAAAAGCACCTCAAAAAGGTATTACCAAGTTGCAATACTTTTTTTGAGGCTCTTTTGTCTTGTTATTTTTTCAATTGACTATAAAATCTCCAATTTAATTGCTCGTCATTTTGTAAAGAGACTAAGAGGAACTGTATTAAACGAATTATAATCTGTATAAATAACCTTAATGTTCCATTATTAGATGTACACCGTAAAATACCTGCATAACAAATATAAAATATTAATCGTTATGCAGGAAACCTATCTATCCAATCAAGTAAGAAATAATCAGTAGGATATGTTCCAAAACTTCAAATCGCTTGTATATCAAATATCATGAGACGCTTACAAAAGTTTAAATAACATAATTTTTAACTATATTTTCAGCTACAATATTCCTCTGCTAATCTTACACATTATATTTAATCTTCTTTTCTTCGACCTACATATAGGCTCAATAGAATACCGCTACCTAAAAGAACAGATATATAATCAGATTGACTTCCAGTTTCTGGTAATTTTTCCCCATGGTTTTCTTTAACTGGAGTTGCTACTACTGGGTTAGCATTTACTGGAGTTGCTGGTTGACCCGGTGTTGGTACTACTGGTGGTTCTGGTTTAACCGGTACTTCTGGTGTTGGAACAACTGGAGTTGGAACAACTGGAGTTGGTTGTACTGGCACATTTGGTGTTGGTTGCGCTGGTACTGTTGGAATATCTAATTTTGGTACCTCTTGTACTTCTGGCATTCCTGGTACTCCACCATTGAATTCTGGTAATTCGTGATTTTCAGGCATTCCTGGTACTCCACCATTGAATTCTGGCAATTCATGAACTTCAGGCATACCTGGTACTCCACCGTTAAATTCTGGCAATTCATGAACTTCTGGCATTCCTGGTACTCCACCGTTAAATTCTGACAATTCATGAACTGGTGGTTCTGGCATTGCAAACGTTGGTCCTTCTGGCACATTAGGCATTGGAAGAACTGGTTTGTCATTTGATGGTGTTACTGGTTTGTCTTGGCAACCACATTTACCATCTTTTCCGTCTTTGCCGTCGCGACCATCACGTCCATCTTTTCCATCTTTAACAACTGTTTTTGTCACAGTTCCGTCAGAATTGATGATTGTGATTGTATGACTACCATCTCCATTATGTTCAACAGAAACTTTTGGTGATTTACCATCTTTACCGTCTTTAATTACCATTTCTGTCTTACTTCCATCAGGATTAGTAATTGTAACAACGTGAGTTCCATCGTTATTATTTTTAACAGTTACAGTTGGTGAAACGCCATCTTTGCCATCTTTGATAATAGATTTGTATTCACGACCATCAGAATCTACGATTGTCAATGTGTGAGTTCCATCTCCGTTATCAACGATGTTAGCTTTTGGTGATTTACCATCAAAGATTGTAGTTGTCGTTTCTTTACCATCAGCACCTGTCACTTTAATAGTGTGTGAACCATTGTTGTTATCAATAACTTCAAGTTTTGGTTCTTTACCATCACGAACTGTAGTTGTTGTAGTTGTACCGTCTGAGTTCACAACTGTAATAGTGTGAGTCCCATCTCCATTATCTACTACTTTAGCAGTTGGTGATTTACCATCACGTACTGTTGTTTCAGAAACAGTTCCATTTCCATTTTCTACACGGATAGTATAAGTGCCGTCTTGGTTATCT
>JAGZLW010000078.1 GCA_018364455.1 Streptococcus mitis
AACTCACGGTAACGGTTAACGTCGTTTTTACGCAAGTATGCAAGCAAGTTACGACGGCGACCGATTTTTTTCATCAATCCACGGTAAGTAGCGTGGTCTTTTTTGTGTTGTTTGATGTGTTCGTTAAGGTGGTTGATTTCCCAAGTAAGGACAGCAACTTGAACCTCTACTGAACCTGTATCACCTTCGTGACGTGCATATTGTGCGATGATTTCATTTTTTTTCTCTTTTGAGATTGCCATGATGTTTCTCCTTTTTATTTGGCTTCATCCGAGTGACAGGTTGGCATGCCTGTAACCAAGAAGAAGTTATTTGTCTTTACGACAATCCCTATTCTACCAATAACTAACTTCTTTGTCAACAGATTTACTTTCTTGTTTTAAATATGCTATAATAATCATAGTAAGAAATCCAAGTTGTCTGTTTTTTAAAACGAGGTGATTATCATGCGTAGATTCTATTCCCATCTCCCCTACTATCTGGTCATATTTTTCTTTTATTGGCCACTTTATCAGTTGTTATCACTAATTATTTCTGACCCCCTTTTGCTCAAGAGTCTCTACGTAAATAATATTCTCTTCTTTACACCTCTGGTAATCTTGATTATATCGCTACTCTATAGCTACCGTTTCCGTTTCTCACTTTGGTGGTTAATTGGTAACGGACTGCTCTTTTGCTTTACTATCATAACTTTTGGTGAGTTTATACTAATTTACTTGCTAATCTATGAAACCTTGGCTCTGGCGGGCATGGCTTCCGGTATTGGCATCAAGCATATTCTACAAAAATGAAAAACAAAAAACTTTCACAAAATCCTTGAAAAATCTCACAATCATGCTATAATAATCCATAGAGACAAGTCACTTAGTCCCTTTCTACTAGAGAGTGCGTGGTTGCTGGAAACGCATAGAAAGCCTAAACTGATACTACTCTTGAGTTTTTTATGAAAACATAAAACGGTGGCCACGTTAGAGCCAATCAGAGGTGTCCCTCTTTTTTGAGGAACATAAATGAAGGTGGAACCACGTTGCGACGTCCTTTCGAGGATGTCGCTTTTTGTTTTTCTATCTTTCACAATCCTCTGTCCCTGTTTTCAGAATAGGGTTAACACATTCGTCAATAATATAAGTAAGGAGAACATCATGATTAACATTACTTTCCCAGACGGCGCTGTTCGTGAATTCGAATCCGGCGTTACAACTTTTGAAATTGCCCAATCTATCAGCAATTCCCTAGCTAAAAAGGCCTTGGCTGGTAAATTCAACGGCAAACTCATCGACACTACTCGTGCTATCACTGAAGATGGAAGCATCGAAATCGTGACACCTGATCACGAAGATGCCCTTCCAATCTTGCGTCACTCAGCTGCTCACTTGTTCGCCCAAGCAGCTCGTCGTCTTTTCCCAGACATTCACTTGGGAGTTGGTCCAGCCATCGAAGATGGTTTCTACTACGATACTGACAACACAGCTGGTCAAATCTCTAACGAAGACCTTCCTCGTATCGAAGAAGAAATGCAAAAAATTGTCAAAGAAAACTTCCCATCAATCCGTGAAGAAGTGACTAAAGACGAGGCGCGTGAAATCTTCAAAAATGACCCTTACAAGTTGGAATTGATTGAAGAACACTCTGAAGACGAAGGTGGTTTGACTATCTATCGTCAGGGTGAATATGTAGACCTTTGCCGTGGCCCACACGTCCCTTCAACAGGTCGTATCCAAATCTTCCACCTTCTCCATGTAGCAGGTGCTTACTGGCGTGGAAATAGCGACAACGCTATGATGCAACGTATCTATGGTACAGCTTGGTTTGACAAAAAAGACTTAAAAAACTACCTTCAAATGCGTGAAGAAGCTAAGGAACGTGACCACCGCAAACTCGGTAAAGAGCTTGACCTCTTCATGATTTCTCAAGAGGTTGGTCAAGGTTTGCCATTCTGGTTGCCAAATGGTGCGACTATTCGTCGTGAGTTGGAACGCTATATCGTTGACAAGGAGTTGGCTTCTGGCTACCAACACGTCTACACTCCACCACTTGCTTCTGTTGAACTTTACAAGACTTCTGGTCACTGGGATCATTACCAAGAAGACATGTTCCCAACTATGGACATGGGTGACGGGGAAGAATTTGTCCTTCGTCCAATGAACTGTCCGCACCACATCCAAGTCTTCAAACACCATGTTCACTCTTACCGTGAGTTGCCAATCCGTATCGCCGAAATCGGTATGATGCACCGTTATGAAAAATCTGGTGCGCTGACTGGTCTTCAACGTGTGCGTGAAATGTCACTCAACGACGGTCACCTCTTTGTGACTCCAGAACAAATCCAAGAAGAATTCCAACGTGCTCTTCAGTTGATTATCGATGTTTATGAAGACTTCAACTTGACTGAATACCGCTTCCGTCTCTCTCTTCGCGACCCTCAAGATACTCATAAGTACTTTGATAACGATGAAATGTGGGAAAATGCCCAAACCATGCTTCGTGCAGCCCTTGATGAAATGGGCGTGGACTACTTTGAAGCCGAAGGTGAAGCAGCCTTCTACGGACCAAAATTGGATATTCAAGTTAAGACCGCTCTTGGAAAAGAAGAAACTCTTTCTACTATCCAACTTGACTTCTTGCTTCCAGAACGATTCGACCTTAAATACATCGGAGCTGATGGTGAAGAGCACCGTCCAGTTATGATCCACCGTGGAGTTATCTCAACTATGGAACGCTTCACAGCTATTTTGATTGAGAACTACAAGGGTGCCTTCCCAACATGGCTTGCACCACACCAAGTAACCCTCATCCCAGTTTCTAACGAGAAACACGTGGACTACGCTTGGGAAGTGGCTAAGAAACTCCGTGACCGCGGTGTTCGTGCTGATGTTGATGAGCGCAATGAAAAAATGCAGTTCAAGATCCGTGCTTCACAAACAAGCAAGATTCCTTACCAATTAATCGTTGGGGACAAGGAAATGGAAGACGGAACAGTCAACGTTCGTCGCTACGGCCAAAAAGAAACACAAACTGTCTCAGTAGATGATTTTGTTCAAGCTATCCTAGCTGATATCGCCAACAAATCACGCGTTGAGAAATAAGAGATAAAATCCTAGCTACCTAAAAAGCAACAACTGAAACAGCTGTTGCTTTTTATATTTTTACTCAATGAAAATCAAAAAGCAAACTAGGAAGCTAGCCGCAAGCTGTACTTGAGTACGGTAAGGCGACGCTGACGTGGTTTGAATTTGATTTTCGAAGAGTATTATTTAATCCGAGCTAGTAGTGATTGGTCAAACCACCAAACAAGATTTGCTTTCATGAGTTAGATAAGATCAATATACTCAATCCTTATCTGCTTCATTTTCTTTTACGAGATCTTTTTGTGAATCTTTTTCAGAGAGTTTTTGATCGATATACTTGTTAATGGTTTCATAAAATTCCTTGGTCGTATCACTGTCTAATTTTGTTGAATTATGAACTTGATTGACTTTCAATTGAACAGATTGAATACCGTAAGAGGCTTGTTTTTGGTGGAGCGTTTCTAATTCTTCTTCTGAAATCGGATCTCCAACAACCGTCAAGACTAATTCATTGTTCCTTGATTTGTAGACTTGATTAATGACCGTATGATTGGCGAACTCTTTTCCTACAAACTGTTTGATTCCTTCTTTTCGCGCTTGATCCATCGTCAGAGTGACTGCTGAATAGCTGGCTGGAAGAATCAATAATACAATCAAGGATATCAACCCAATTCTCATTTTAATATTTAGCTCTTTAAATGAACTTAAGGGAGATTTTCTCATCAAAATTCTTGTTCCAACAATGTTGATTAGCATGATAAAGACACAGTTGATCAAGAAAAGATAGAGAGCCCCAAATAAAAATCGTACATTTCCATTAGCTAAACCGTAACCTGCAGTACAGATAGGTGGCATCAGAGCTGTTGCAATGGCTACTCCTGGCACGATATTGTTTGCTTCTTTTTTCCTTGAACCAATGAAACCTGCTATCCCACCAGCAATAGCAATGAGAACATCCCAAATGGTTGGAGAGGTTCGTGCAATCAATTCGCTACTTTCATAAGATAAGGGAGAAATCCAGAAATACAGAGCCGAGACAAGCAAGCTGACCAATACTTGGGTAAATAAAACCTCTAGAGATTGCTTGATTAAACGCGTATCAAAAATAGCTAAACCAAACCCCAGTCCAACAATTGGTGTCATAAGAGGGGAAATCAGCATGGCTCCAATAATGACAGCTGTTGAGTTCATATTTAGGCCGATAGAGGCAATAAAAATCGCACACATCAAAATCACTGTATCTCTTAATCGAACATGAAGATCATCATATAATTTCTCACGGTATTCACGTGTTGAATAATTGGCAGTCATTTGTCCTCTCCTCTTTCCTTATTTAAATTGGTATAATAATTAAAAATAACAGCTGATAAACAGCCAAAAAATATGAGCCCATAAATCGTCAAGAAGACACTGGTAATCCTTCCAATCAAGGTCACAGCTAGGAGATCCCCGTAGCCGACAGTCGTCGAAGTCACAAAAGCATACCAAAGACCGTCTCCGTAATTTGTGATAGCAGGTTCAACTAGGAAAAGCACGCCTCCTGACCCAAAAACAAAGGTCACAAAACTCAGAGCAAACCGAGTAAAACCCGTAACCTGCATAATATGCCATAACATTTTTAAACGTTTCATTTGTTCTCCTTATTCATACTAGCTCCTGACCGAGCCGTTTTTTTCCAATAATCAAAGTGAAGATAGGACATGATCTCCATCAGAGAAAGATAGACAAACTGATAGATCTGATTTAAGCTGATTATCAACTGATATTGTTTGAAAAATGACTGGAAGAAAGACCAGATATGACTGTCTTGAATCAGTCCCTTCTTAA
>JAGZLW010000006.1 GCA_018364455.1 Streptococcus mitis
AAGAATTAGATACTGTTTAGTTAATCTTGACATTATAGTTTTTCTGAAACGTTAAATAACCTGTAAGGCTGATAGTGAAATGAATACTATCAGCCTTATAATTATGTGACTATTAGTCCGTCTCGCTCCGTTAGGTGCGAGACAAAAAAACCACCCGCTATGCGGGTGGTCATGATTTACGAGTAAATTCAAGTTCGATCTGATAAAAACAACTGCCTTACTCTACAGATTTCATGGCTTCAAGCATATCAACCTTTCTCAGATGATAATTGACAAAGAAACCAAGCAAGGTCAAAATGATGCTTACTGCTGCCACTGGGATTACATAGACTTCCCAGCCTACCCGCGAATAAAAGAGAATAGTCGCAGGCGAAATCATTTGAATCAAAAATTGGTGTAAATAGAAACCAGATACCAAACCAAGTACGATTCCCACAAGGGACAGCACAATCGTCTCACGGTAAATGTAGAGAGTGACTTCATTATTATGAAAACCCAGAACCTTGATAGTGGAGAGTTCACGGATTCTCTCAGCTACGTTAATGTTGGTCAGATTGTAAAGGATAACAATAGCCAATAGAACCGATACGATGACCAAGATGGTCATGGTCTGATTGAGTGAGCTAGCGACGGAGTCAAAGAGTCGAATGGCTGAAGCATTTTGGACAACGCTGGACACCGCAGATTGATTCATAAGTAAGCCTGCCTGTCTTTCGATACTAGTAGCACTGGCATCCCTTAGACTAACCAGATAAGTGTTGTCTTGGGGGAGTTGTCCGTAAATTTGCTCATAGCTAGCCTGACTCATATAAATAAAGTGACCAACGTAGTTCTCAGTAATAGCAGCGACCGTTAATTCCTTATCTTCAATTTCTAGAGTCTGCCCAACCTTGACACCTGCCAACTGGGCTAGTTTAGCTGTGATGACAACTCCATCTTTTAATGTCAACTCCTGCTGATGGCTTTGAAGATGGATAAAGGGCGTCAAATCTTCCTTCTCTGTCATCATAAGGGTAATTGTCTGAAGACCAGCCTTACCTTTGAAATTCTTGTCTAGCATCTTAGAATAGATTTTCTGGTAAGCTTGGATATCCTGCCCTTTCAACACTTCTTCTAACTCTGCCTTGTCCTGATTGGTCGCACTAGGATTTTCAGAGACAATCATCTGATACTGTTGGATTTGTTGAAACTGTCTAGACGGAACTCCTGCTACAGAGGATTGGATTCCCAAACCTGCAAAGAGCAGAGCGACTGAACCTGCCACACCAAAGATCGTCATCAACATCCGCTGCTTATAACGGAAGATATTGCGAGCTGTTACCTTATGAGTAAAACTGAGACGACGCCAGATAAAACCGATGCGCTCTAGTAAGATTTTAGCTCCTTTAACAGGAGGTTTAGGCAGTAAAAGCTGGGCTGCTTCATCATGAAGTTCCCTCCGAGCCACCAGATAGGCTGGTAACACACTCGCCAACCAACTCAGACCAAGTGCCAGTAAGCTATAGGTCCAATAGAACTGAATCTGGGTTTCTCCCACCACCATTCCTTTTGTAATGACACTTGAAATCACACTGGCTAGTAAATAATGTCCAAGTATACTACCTAGAGCTGTTCCTACAGTCCCAGCTACTAGGCCGTATAGGAGAAACTTGGCGATAATATCCTTACTGCGATAGCCCAAGGCCTTAAAAATCCCTGCATGTGTTCGCTCTTCATCCACAAAACGAGTCATAGTTGTAAAGGTCACCATAGCTGCTACGGCATAAAGCACTACAGGAAAGATATTGCCCACTGCCCGAATGCTGGCTGAAGCATTGCTATACATGAGGTAGCCTTGACCGCCAGGCATGGTCTGACGATTATAGACTTGATACTTGGGCTCAGCTAAATCATCCAAGACTTGCTGATGTTTTTCTAATTTTTCCTTTTCTTGGACTAGATTTTGTTCAGCCTGCTTGAGTTTGTCCTCTTCCTTACTCAATTCCTGCTTGGCTTGGGTAAGTTGAGCACTGGCCTGCTCTCTCTGGGCTTGAGGAAGCAAGGCTAGTTGACTTTCTTGAACCTGTAAACGAGCTTGAGCAGTTGCTAAACGACGCTTGCCTTCCTGCAGATTAGTTTCAGCCTTGTCAAGGGTCTCTTGACCTTTGTCTAGAGATTCTTGTCCTTCTTTTTTCAAGACTTGCAGACGTGCCTTGCCATTATCTGACAAAGCTTGTTCAAGGTCTTCCTGATGTTGCTTGGATTTTTCTTCATAAGCTGCTGAAAAAGCATTTAAGCCTGCTAAATCTTGATATTTCAAACGAGCTATATTATAGACTTTCTGATCAAACTGACTAGGTAAAATCACTCCGTAAGCGGTCAAAGTCCCACTTCCACTTCCTGCGTAGCCCATATCTCGCTGGGAGAGGATTTCAGCTGAATCCACAAAACCAGTAATGGTATAAGTATGGTCTTTTAAAGAGGAAGGACCCTCTTCTTTTTCTTTAAAACTAATCTCCTGTCCCACGCTGTATTCGCCTTGCAAATGAGTGGCCAAGGCGATTTCCTTGTCTGACTGAGGAAGTCGTCCCTCTCTTAGCTGAAAGGTTGAAATTCGCTCTGGTTTGGAGTACAGCCGAATGGCATCCTGCCTATTTTCCATAGTCACATCTGTCAAATAGCCAAACTCAACCTCTGCGCCCTCTATCTGTTCTAGTTCTTCTTGATCTGTTTGATCCAAACCATAATTAGACATAACTGCCAAATCCAAGGTTTGAGCAGTTGTTAAATAAGCATTGGCAGTTGCCTCCATGTTGGGACTGGTTACTTTGAGGCCTACCAGGGCTAAAGAACCCAACATCATCAAGGTCAAGATGGATAAAAAACGCCCCTTGGAGCCTGTAAAGGACTGAATCAAATCCTTCCAATAGGTTTTTCGCTTGATCATGCTAGTACTCCAAACTGTCGATATCCTGAGGATGCTGGTTGATCACCACATCCTTGACACTGGCATCGTGCATATGAATCACGCGATCCGCAATGGGCGCCAAAGCTCCATTATGAGTCACGATGATCACCGTCGCTCCCTTTTGACGAGACATATCCTGGAGGATTTTCAAAACCTGCTTGCCCGTCTGATAATCCAAGGCTCCAGTCGGTTCATCACAAAGGAGTATTTTAGGATTTTTGGCTACCGCGCGTGCAATGGAGACTCGCTGTTGCTCCCCTCCAGAAAGCTGGGCTGGAAAGTTATTGAGACGATGAACCAGACCTACATCTGTCAAGACCTGCTCAGGATTCAAGGCATCTGTCACGATTTCTGAAGCCAACTCCACATTTTCCTTAGCGGTTAGATTAGAAACTAGATTATAAAACTGAAAAACAAAACCGACATCATTGCGGCGGTAATTGGTTCTCTGGTGGGAACTATAGTCTGCAATATTAACACCATCTATCCAGATTTCCCCCTCATCATTGGTATCCATTCCCCCAAGAAGGTTAAGAACCGTTGACTTGCCTGCACCAGATGCACCAAGGATAATCACTAGCTCCCCTTTTTCAATTTCAAAATTCACATCACGATTGGCCACAATCTCCGTGTCCCCAACCTGATAACGCTTGTAACAGTGTTTCATCTCAATATAAGTCATCAGACCCACCCTCTCTCAAACAAATTACTTCCTACTACCATTATAACGCTTTTTCAACTAGTTGGAAACTGCTTACATTCTCAAATCCTTATTAAAAGGCAGTTTCAAATTACTTCCTTCTAATACTCAATGAAAATCAAAGAGCAAACTAGGAAGCTAGCCGCAGGTTGCTCAAAGCACCGCTTTGAGGTTGTAGATAAAGCTGACATGGTTTGAAGAGATTTTAGAAGAGTATAACATCTTCTTAAAAATAAAATTGAACCAGATCACCTTCTGCTGTCGCCACTGAAATACAATCTTTCCCCATGCATTTCGCTTCTACTTTTTCTTGATTCATTTCAATCACACTTTTTTCAATACCTGGATAGGAGACTCGCAATTCTCCCCCACTTCTTGATAAAATGGTCATCTCTAAGAGTTTTTTATCCGCCCACCTCATGCTAATTTCAAAATGTCCACGTGCCATTAAGCCTGAAACGGAACCTGTTGACCATGCATCGGGTAGGGCGGCTAGAGGTACCAGATAAGCTGTATGAGACTGGAGTAACATTTCTACCATTCCACTGCTAGCACCAAAATTGCCATCTATCTGAAAAGGAGGGTGGCTACACCAAAGATTTGGCAAGGTGGATGACTTTAACTGCTCTGCGAATAATTTATGGGCTCGATTGCCATCTCCCAAACGCGCCCAGAGATTGATCTTATTAGCCTTGGACCAACCTGTGCCCCCATCTCCACGATCATTGAGGCTAGCACGCGCGGCTTCAAGATACTCCTGCCCCTTATAGCTAAAGAGATTGCCAGGATAGAGTCCCACCAGATGGGAAGCATGCCGATGCTGGGCCTCCACTTTCTCATTTTGAAAATGCTGCTCTTCCTCCTCATACCACTCCCTGATTCGACCAGATTGAGTGATTTGAAGAGGATTAAGCAAGTCAAACTTCTCCTTGACCTCAGTCAACAAATCCCCATCCAGCCCCAATTCTTGAGTAGCCTGAATAAAATCATGGAATAATTGCCAAATCAGAGATTGGTCATAGGTATTGCCAATCGAAATCGGACCATGTTCTGGCGAGTAAGACGGAGAAGACACCCAACGCTGCGCCTGCTGGTCCTTATGTAAAAAGGCATTCCAAAAACGAACCGTTTCCCTCAACATGGGATAAATTTTCTCCCTGAGATAGTCTTGATCCCTATAAAATGAATAGGCTTCATAAACAGTTTGCATCATCCACGCATTGGCAGCTGGTGACCAACCCCAATAGTAATCCCAACCAGGTGCCGTCCAGCCAAAAGGAGTCGCTTGAGTATGAACCAGCCAACCATTCTCCTCACCTTTCTGAGAGACGATTCCTGCATACCTTGCAGCCGCTAGACGACCAAAGACACGCAAATCATCGATATAGTTTATGACCGGAAAGGTCGTTTCTAAGAGGTTAGTAACATAGGCTGGCCAATAATTCATCTGAAGGTTGATATTCAAGTGATAGTCCGAATTCCAAGGAGGATTATCGACCGCATTCCAGACCCCTTGTAGGTTAGCTGGTAGAGCATCTGGACAGTCTCTAGAAGAACTAAGCAATAAATACCGCCCATACTGGAAGAACAGCTCCTCCAAAGCCTGCCCCTCTTGTGGCTTATAATTTTTTAACAAATCATCTGTAGTGGATGCGTCAACATCAGCTTCCAAATCCAATTGAACACGCTGAAATAAAGCTTGGTAGTCCTCAATATGCCTTGATTTCAATTGGGCATAGCCCTTTTCTTTAGCTGTGTCCACCAAGTCCTTTACTTGCTGCTCTAAATCTATTTTCTTGCGATAATTGCTAGCAGGATTTTGGGCAAAATCCGTCTTAGCTGCCAAGAAAAGATTGGCATAACTGGCTCCTGATATCTGAACCTTATCTGACCTGACTATAATGTCTCCATCCGTTTCCCAAGCTAAACAGCTAGCAAACCGCAGGTCATTGTCCTTAACCCTCCCCTTCATCAAGATATGAGAAGCAGTGATATCCAGCTGGCACTCTTTGTAATCAGATTTCTCCTGCTCATACTTTCCATCAGAAGCCAAATCGCGGGTCAGCGATAGTTCTATAGTAAAATCTAGAGTTTCTGCCCCTTCCTTAGTAAAGCGCTGAACCAAGAGATCATCTGGAAAACTGGCAAAGGCTTCACGTTCAAATCTCGTTCCCTTATAGGCATAAGAAGTCGTCGCCAGTGCCTTACTGATATTCAACTGTCTCTGGTAATCCGTCACCTGAGACAAAGTCTTGCCTTGATTACTAAACTCAATGAAAATATCTCCAAAGGACAGATAGGTCCCATATTGACTCGTTTGGGGCCCAACTAGGTGCTGTTCAGCCAGTTCCTTAGCCCGATTGTAATCTCTCTTTTCCAAAGCCTTCCGAATCTCAGCTAAAAAACCATACTGATCCTGAAGATTTCCACCCTGATAATCTAAACTATCAGGAAGTGGACCTCCAGACCAAAGACTCTTTTCATTGAATTGAATCCGCTCAGCCCCTATAAGCCCAAATATTTTTGCCCCTAAAGAACCATTGCCTAGCGGTAAGGCCTCTTCTTCCCAGCCCTTATATGTTGTTGACGCTGGTTGCTTGTAGACCAATACATAATCTTGTTTTTTATTCCTTATCATACTACCATACTAACATAAAAAGCCTAGAAATCAATTCTAGACTTACAATTTTTTATTTCCCAAGGTAGTATTCAGAAACTACGTTCAATTTTTCGTCGAATTCAAATACCAATGGTGGGAAGTTAGGGATTTCCACGTCCATGATTTCGTCGTCTGACAAACCTTTGATGTGTTTTACAAGGGCACGGATTGAGTTACCGTGAGCTCCTACGAATACGTTTTTACCATCTTTAAGAGCTGGAGCGATTTTATCTTCCCAGAATGGAAGAGCACGTTCCAAAGTCACTTTCAAGTTTTCAGCATCTGGGATTACTGAGTCGTCAAGTGAAGCGTAACGACGGTCAGTGTGAGCTGAGTGCTCATCATCACGATCCATGTTTGGAGGCAATACATCGTATGAACGACGCCAGATGTGAACTTGTTCATCACCAAATTGTTCAGCAGCTTCAGCCTTGTTTTTACCAGTTAAACCACCGTAGTGACGTTCGTTCAAGCGCCATGATTTTTCAACTGGAACCCACAATTGGTCAGAAGCTTCAAGAGCCAAGTTAGTTGTTTTGATAGCACGTTTCAATACTGAAGTGTAAGCTTGGTCAAATTCGATACCAGCTTCTTTGATCAATTTACCAGCGTCAATCGCTTGTTGTGTACCTTTTTCAGACAAATCAACATCAGCCCAACCAGTGAAAAGGTTAGCTTTGTTCCATTCAGACTCACCGTGGCGAGCAAAAACCAATTTTACCATTAGATGGATTCTCCTTTAAATTTTCCGAGGTTTCCCCTCGTTTATCTATTCTATTTTACACAATTTTTCACAAAAAAGCTAGTCAAAACCAAAAAGGAAAGGACTGTTTGGCAGTTGGATTGCTTTGAACAAGATCAGTAAATATATGAAAAGAAATTTCCATTTCACTCTTGCTAGTCTCCTTACTTTTTGTTAGAATGATGTCAAAAAATAAAGAAGGTTAACATTATGCCACAACATCTCTTTAAAGAATTGGCTCAACTAGAGCAAGTAGATGCTCTAGTTCTAGGAGGTTCACGGGCCGGACAAGATTTTGACAAAGACTCTGATTATGATGTATATGTCTACCTCAGTGCTCCTCTCTCGCCAGACATACGAAAAGAAATCCTCAGTAAACACTGCTCCTATATGGAAATCGGTAATCAATTTTGGGAATTGGAAGACGATTGTGTTCTCAATAATGGTATCGAAATCGAGCTGATTTACCGCTCTTTAGACGAATTTGACAAAGATTTACAAGTCGTAGTTTTAGAGCATCAAGCCCAGAATTCTTACACTACTTGTATGTGGTACAATCTTCTCAACAGTAAGATTATCTACGATCAAGATGGCCACTATGCTGCCCTCCAGAAAAAGTACAATCTTCCTTATCCAGCTGAGCTGAAAAAGAATATCATCAACAAGCAATTCCTGCTTCTCGACCAAGCTATGCCAGCTTTTTCAAGACAAATCAAAAAAGCTCTCAAACGCCAAGACTTACTCAGCATCAATCACCGCAGTAGCGAGTTTTTCGCTTCTTATTTCGATTTGCTCTTTGCCTTCAATGAGCAGCTCCATCCAGGAGAAAAACGCATGCTCCTGTACGCAAAAAATAATTGCTCTCATCTACCTCAACATTTTGAAGATGATATCCAAGACTATTTTCAAAATCTCTACCAACTAGATCACCAGCAGAAAACAGTCCTAACTTTAGAGCATCTCCTATTAAATCTCAAACACTTGATTAATGAATCTATTTAGAATTACGATAAAAGCTCATAAAATCTGCTTTTCAGATGAATCATGAGCTTTTTGAATTTCTATAATATATAACGGTGTAGAGTTGATTGAAACAAGAGCAGGACAAAAAGGTTTTAACATGATAAAAACGCATCATATCAGGTATTCAAAAACTTGATACAATGCGTTTTATAGTCTATAAGATTAGTTGTCTTTTCTTCTCAAATTGAGTTTTCCCTAGACTTTTCAACCTTATTTCTCTTCAAATCCTTCTGCGACAGCGTCCGCAAAGTTTTCTTCTACGATGCTTGCACAGTGGTCACAGATGACTGCGTGGTAGCTACGTTCTGCTGTTGTTGGGTCGATACGACGGCAACGGTCACATACTTCACCTGCAGCGCGTTCAACTGTAAAGGCGACATCTTCGAAGCTAACAGCAGCTTCTGGAGCTGGTCCTTCTGCGATGGTCAAGTCTGACACGATCAAAAGTTGTGCTACATTGCTGTTTACTGCTTCGAGTAGAGTTTTCACAACTTCGTTTGGATAAACTGTCAAGTGAGCTTCAAGTGATTTACCGATAACTT
Organism: Streptococcus mitis; assembly: GCA_018364455.1. GTDB lineage: Bacteria > Bacillota > Bacilli > Lactobacillales > Streptococcaceae > Streptococcus > Streptococcus mitis_BR. The sequence goes on from JAGZLW010000006.1 coordinate 8,614, forward strand.
TTGCATTACGAGCTTCTTCCAAAGCTTTTTGAGCTTGTCCACGGAAGTCCATGAAAGCAGACCATGTATCCAAGATTTCTTCTTGGTTAGCAAAAGTTTCTGCTTCTGGCAATTCTGACAATTGAACGAAGTCTTCGGCTTCAAACTCTAGATATGACCAGATTTCTTCCGCAGTGTGAGGAAGGATTGGTGTCAAGAGTTTGGTGATTTTGACAAGAATGTCATAGAAGACAGTCTGCATTTGACGACGTTCCAGTGATTTAGCACCTTCGATGTAAACAACATCTTTAGCAAAATCAAGGTAGAATGCTGACAAATCAACGTTGATAAAGTTCACCAAGGCCTTATAGATTGTCAAGAATTCAAAGTCCGCATAGGCATCACGAATGGTCTTGACAAGCTGGTTAAAGCGAATAGTCATGTACTTATCAACTGAACGAAGTTCTTCGTAAGCTACTGCATCCACAGCTGGGTTAAAATCAGATGTATTGGCAATCAAGAAACGAAGGGTGTTACGGATTTTACGGTAAGTTTCAGAGACTTGGCTCAAGATATCCATAGAGATACGCACGTCGTTGCTTGAATCTACACTTGTTACCCAGAGACGCAAGATTTCTGCACCAAATTGTTTTTCAACATCGCTTGGAGCAATGGTATTTCCAAGAGATTTAGACATCTTCTCACCTTTACCATCAAGGGCAAAACCTTGTGACAAGATTTGTTTGTAAGGTGCTACGCCATGGTTGGCAACAGATGTGATGAGTGAAGAGTTGAACCAACCACGGTATTGGTCAGAACCTTCTAGGTAAAGGTCTGCTGGGTAAGTCAACTCTGGACGGTTTACAACAACTCCATTCCATGATGAACCTGAGTCAAACCAAACGTCCATGATATCTGTTTCTTTTTTGAACTCACCATTTGGTGAACCTGGATGAGTAAATCCTTCTGGCAAGAGGTTCTTAGCATCACGTTCCCACCAAATGCTTGAACCATGTTCCTCAAAGAGTTGAGCCACGTGTTCAATCGTTTCAGCAGTCATGATTGCTGTACCATCTTCAGCGTAGAAGATAGGAAGTGGAACCCCCCAAGCACGTTGACGAGAGATAACCCAGTCGCCACGGTCACGAATCATATTGTAAAGACGGACTTTACCCCATTCTGAGTGGAATTTCACTTTTTCAATTTCGTCCAAGATTTCTTGGCGGAATTTAGAAACTGAGGCAAACCATTGTGGTACTGCACGCCAGATGATTGGTTTCTTAGTACGCCAGTCAAATGGGTATGAGTGAGAGATTTCTTCTTGGGCAAGAAGGAGGTTACCAAGTTTCTCGATAACAGTTGGAACTACCTTTTCATAGAATTGACCTTCAAACTCAGGACCAGCATTCTTCATCATGATACCACGTTCGTCAACAGTGACTGCGACTTCAAGATCATTAGCAATACCAACATTGTAGTCGTCCTCACCAAAACCAGGGGCTGTATGGACAATACCAGTACCAGAGTCAGTTGTAACGTGGTCACCAAGGATAACCAACTCATCTACAGCTGTATCCCATGGGTGTTCTGTTACGATGTGGTTGAGTTCTTGACCACGGTAAGTTGCCAACACTTGAACATCAACCCAGCCAAATTTCTCAGACAAGCTAGTCAACAATTCTGCAGCAACGACAAACTTACGAGCTTCACCAGCAGGTCGAACCAAAACGTAATCAATATCTGCTCCGACAGTCAAACCACGAGAAGCTGTGATGGTAAATGGAGTAGTTGTCCAGACAACAATGTAAGTATCTGTATCTAGAACACCTTTGCCATCTTTTACCTTGTTGGCATAGTAAAGGGAAGTTGAAACCAAATCATGGTATTCAATCTCCGCTTCAGCAAGGGCTGACTCAGATGACCAAGACCAGTAAACTGGTTTTGCACCACGGTAGATATAACCTTTATTAGCCATCTCACCAAAGACACGGATTTGGGCTGCTTCATAGTCAGGAGTCAAGGTCACATATGGATTTTCCCAGTCACCAGAAACCCCCAAACGTTTAAAGTCTTCACGTTGTTTATCTACTTGTGAAAGAGCGTATTCACGGCAAAGTTTCAAGTACTCAACCAAGTCCATTTCTTTACGTTTGACACCTTGTTTTGCCAAAACTTGCTCGATTGGCAGACCATGTGTATCCCAACCTGGAATATATGGTGCATAAAATCCTGACATAGATTTTGAACGAACAATGATATCTTTTGAAATCTTGTTCATTGCGTGTCCAACGTGGATATTTCCATTCGCATATGGAGGGCCATCATGCAAGGTGAAATGAGGTTTTCCTTGGTTCAATTCTTGACGACGTTGATAAAGTTTTGCATCTTCCCATTCCTTTTGCCAAACTGGCTCTTTGGTAGGAAGGCCTGCACGCATTGGGAAAGCTGTTTTCCCAAGATTAAGGGTATCTTTGAGTTTCATGGTATCTCCTTTATAAATAATAACAAATTAAAAACCACGACTGCCAAAAAGGACGAAAATCGTGGTACCACCTTTATTCGGAAAAAGATTTAGTCTTTCTCCCTCTTATCCCGTAACGTGGGGAACGTCAAATCTTACTCCATTCAGACTTGATTGTTTGAGAGGATAATCTTATCAATAGGGATTACAGGACTCACACCATCTCCTGCTCGCTGGAAATATAAGGATAAGATATTGTTCTCAGAATATTTCTTATAAAATTGTAACGGATTCTTGCGGTGCTTCAAATCCTGGTGCTGAATCAAACGTTTCTGTAGCTGGTGTTGGAGCCGAAGGATGTACTGGAGCTACTTCTGGTTCTTCGTACATTGGACCAACTGGATGAGCAGGCTCTTCTTCCATTTGAGGACTCACTACAGGAGTTGGATTTTCCACTTCCTGTTTAGCTTGAGCTTCAAATTCAGCCAATTCTTTATTGGCTGCCTCTATACGAGCCTGTAACTCTGTCATTTCTTCTTGAGAAAATTGACGTGTCATATCAATTGGTTCTTCCTCAATTGGAGCTGGAATCGGTTCTCCAAGTACTTCGCTAACAACTTCTTTAAAGGCTTCATCACTTGTCTGAAGATAAGTAGCTGTTGGACGGAGAATATCTTCCCAATCTGAAGATTCAACAATAGCTAACTGGCTCTCAATTGTAGATTTGAGACGTTGGTGGAAGACACGGCTCTTGTTCTTCAATTCTTCGGTTTCAACAGCAACTTTCTTAGCATTGTCAGCAGCCTGACGAAGAATTTCATTTGCCTTGTATTTTGCTTCTTCCAATAATCGATGTGCATCCTGTTCAGCTTGATGAATAATATTATTTGAACGATCGTGTGCTGTTTGTTTCACTCTCTCAGCTGTATCTTGGGCAATCAATACAGACTGGCTCAACGAATCTTTCATCTCATCAAAGTAAGACAAACGCTCTTCCAAATTTTTAATATGTAAATCCTTATCATGATTAGAACGAACCAAATCTTCATAATCACGAACCACAATATCTAAAAATTCATCTACTTCTTCTGGATCAAAACCTCTAAAACGTGTGCTAAAGGTTTTATCTTTGATTTCTAACGATGTAATTGGCATATTTTTCCTCACTTACTTAATAATAACTGGACTGTTATTTTTTTCTTCTCTTTTTTAGTTTGTCCCTTATCTTGAAGCAACCTCAAACGCCCAAATTTTCTCACACTAATCAAGTCTCCAACTTGAACAGTATAATCTGATTTGTCTACCATATGATAATTTACTTGGACAAGTTTCTTTTCAATCAACTGGTTTGCTTGATTTCTAGATAGTTTCAAAACATTTGATAAAAGAACATCTAATCTAAAACTAGACACACATAAATCCAGCTCTCGATACTGTTCTAGCTTATCTATTTTCTCGGTGAAAGGACGGTCCTCCAGCGAAACAGGTATACGGCCAATTTTCTTTAATCCATCTTGAAAGAGAAGAAGAAATTGCTGATTAATCATAATCTGCGCCCGTTCTTCATCTACTAGGATATCTCCAAAAAGTTTCCGTTCAATCCCCAATTGATTGATGACTGTCCCTAAAATCTTAGCATGCGTTAAGTGTTCAAATTTATTGGAATACACTATTTCCTGGAGAGATATTTCAAAATCTGAAAACTCTGGCTGAAAATAATCTGGATATAATAAAACTCGAACATACTCACTCGAGACGAATTCCCCACTACTGCTACAAGCAAGACCATAGGTTTTGGCCAAAATTTTTAATAGCTTCTCCTGATGAGGATTGATAAAAGGAGTTAAAAAAGGAGCATAGCTATCTTCTACCTTCTTTATCCATTCCATTCCCTTATCAAGAAAGGGACGATCTTCTATGGAGAAATGCTGGTAAATCCCTTTATTCATCCTATCATCGCCAGAAAACGGACTAGGTTTTCTCCTAAAAATCGAATCAAAACAATAGCAACCCAAACAGATAAATCAAGACCTGCTATCTGTAAAGGCAGGCGTTGCAAAGGAGCAAGCACTGGTTTTACCAATGCTACAATCCAACGACCCAAACTTGATTCATAGGCACCTGGAAACCAAGACATGACAGCAAAGGCTACCAAAATCAGGGAGTAAATATCCACTGCATTATAAATCAGACGAATTAAAAAAATCATCATCGTACTCTATTTCGTCTCATATCAAAATCAAACTCACCCTGTTGATCTTCATCTGGTAAACGAATATCTTCAACATTTACAATAACATTCACTGGTGTCAACAGGTACATGGTAGAAGCTACCTTTTTCAAATTTCCAGCTAGAACATGGCAAGCTCCATCCAGATAATCTAAACAACGACGAGCTTGCACTTCAGTCATATATTGAAAATCAATCAAAATACTTTCGTTTCCTGCTAATAAATCAACAATTTCTATCGCATCTTCATATTTTCTAGGATAACGAACATCAATTGTTACTTTTTCAGTAGAATGCTGATTTTGCTTTGCTAACTCTTGTTGACGTGCATGCAGTCTAGTAATATTATTTTCTTTTGTACCACTTGTGCTTGGTGTTTGATTCGTTGAGAGAGCCTTTTCCTGTGTAGAATTTACTGGAGTTAAAATGGGCTCATCTCGTTTTTCATTAGGGAGACTTAAATCCTCATCCTCCGTAAAATAATCTATAAATCTATCGAATCTATCTTTTAAAGACATGGTTCTCTCCTACTTAAAAAATGCTGTACCTATGCGAACAAAGGTGGAACCGAATTGAATCGCTTCTTTATAATCACGACTCATTCCCATGCTTAAGTCGGTCATAGGCATATTTGGAATTTGTTTTTCTTGGATTTCTTTTTGTAAATCTTGGGTCGCCTTGAAAATTTCTTTCAACTGCTCACTGCTAGCCTCAAAAGGTGCCATCGTCATTAATCCAACATATTCAATCTTATCTAGTTTGGCTAACTCTGGCAAGACTTCCAGCAGTTCCTCTCTCGAAAAGCCGTGTTTACTTTCTTCTTTAGAAATATTTACTTGAAGGAAACACTTGATGACTCGGTCACTTCTTTTTTGGATTTCCTCTGCTAGCTTTACTGAATCCAATGCATGGAAATAATCAACGTATTGAATGACATCTTTCACCTTACGTCTTTGTAAGGTACCAATCAAATGCCAAGTCACATCTCGATCTTTTAAAGCTTGATATTTCTCTAAAAACTTATCTACACGATTTTCACCGATATGATGAACCCCTAGCGGAAGCAAGGCTTCCGCTGTCGGTACATCTACATACTTGGTAACTGCAATGACAGAGACTGAGCCACTCTCGCGATGAGAACTCAGACTTGCTTCTGCGACTTCTCGAAAAACACGTTCTGTATTTTCTTTTACATTCATTTACTTAACGATTTTTGAAAAATGGAGGTGTATCCAACTCATCTTCATCTTGTGAATTTGGAATTTCAAAACGTTCTACCGGTGACACTACTGAATCAGTCGGACGAACAATTGTCTCGCGACGTAAATCCCAATCACCAAAAGCAGATCCTTGAGCTTGTTCCGAGCGACGTTGATTTTGTTTTGGCAATTCAGCTGTTTCTGCCATATCAAAATGACGATCAAAGCCATGTGAATGAGCTGGTTTTACTGTCTCACGGTAGTTAGTAGTCGGTCTAGCTTGTGGAGCAACAACCTTCTCTACGCGGTCTTGACGAACACCCGTTGCGACAACTGTTACACGAATTTCATCACGCATACTTTCATCAATTGAAGTACCGAGCCAGATGTTTACTCCTTGTCCCGCTGCCTGGTTCACAATTTGTGAAGCCTCTTCTGCCTCAATCAAGGTTAAGTCAAGACCACCAGTTACGTTGACAATCACATCTTCTGCTCCATCAATTGTTGTTTCAAGAAGTGGAGAGTAAATTGCCTTACGTGCTGCTTCAACAACACGTTCTTCTCCACTACCAATACCAATACCCATAAGAGCATTCCCTTTATTTGCCATAACTGTTTTCACATCGGCAAAGTCAAGGTTAATCAATCCTGGATTGGTAATCAAATCGGTAATTCCTTGAACACCTTGACGAAGAACGTTATCTGCCTCGCTAAGAGCTTCAAGAAGTGGAGTTTTCTTATCAACAATTTCAAGCAAGTTGTTGTTTGAGATAATCAATAAAGTATCTACATGCTCACGCAGTTGATTGATTCCTTCTACAGCAAATTGTCCACGCTTGCTTCCTTCAAAACCGAAAGGACGTGTCACAACACCAACTGTAAGAGCACCTAAATCTTTGGCGATACGAGCAATAACAGGAGCAGCTCCAGTTCCAGAGCCTCCTCCCATACCAGCAGTGATGAAGACCATATCTGCGCCACTGATAGCTTCCGTCAGTGTTTCTTCGCTTTCTTCAGCAGCTTTACGACCAACCTCAGGTTGACCTCCTGCACCCAAACCACGAGTCAATTTAGGTCCCAACTGAATAACAGTCTCAGCTTTTGTACTACTCAATGCTTGTACATCTGTGTTTGCTGCGATAAATTCTACGCCTGTAACACCTTCGTCGACCATACGGTTGATGGCATTGCCACCACCTCCACCGACACCAATTACTTTAATCACTGCACCTTGAGCAGCAGCTGTATCAAATGAAAATGTCATAATTTATTTTTCCTCTTTATTCGTCAAACATGCTTCCGATCAAGCCACGGAAACGATCTGCTAATTTCGGTTTATTTTGTGAAGCTTGTTGGAAATCCGCCATTGGTTCTGTAGGCGCCACCGGCTCTACTTCTGGAGCAGGGGCTGGTTGAACAGGCGTTGATTGTACAAACTGAGCTGTTTTCTGAATCATTCCCCCAAAACTAAGCGGTTGTTGGAATAATCCTTCATCACCCTTGACTGCTCGTTGAGCCAAGAGATGTACTTCTGTCAATTGTCCCGCGAATTCTGATAGACTAATCACATGCGCAAAGGCTGGATTGCGAATACCAACTTGGTTTGGAACATAAAGCTTAACACGAACACCAAAAACTTCTTGAGCAAGTTCCACAATACCCGGTAAAATAGCGGTTCCACCAATCAAAACAATGCCACCAGGAAGATCCAATAAATGTCTTCTGTCTAAGTCTTGTTTGATTTGTTCAAAAATATGCTTAATTCGTGCAGAAATAATCTCTGACAAGTAATTTTCTGTTACTTCAACAGGTTCTACTTCCCCGATCACTTCGACTTGGAATGTTTCTTTACTTGCGAGAGGAGGATAAGCCTCTCCATAGTTTAATTTCAAACCTTCGGCTAGTTTCTGTGATGTCTTCAAGACTTTAGAAATATCCTTAGTTACATAATCTCCGCCTTCTTGGAGAATATTGGTAAACTGGAGTTCTTGGTTACGGATTGTAGCGACAGTCGTTTGACCTGCCCCCATATCAATCACTGTAGCACCAAATTCACGTTCACCTTCATTCAAAATAGATTGAACCATTGCTAGTGGTGAAATAATAATATTTTCAACCTGAACACCTGCACGTTCAACTGTCTTACGCAGATTGTGCAAGATAGTACGAGGTCCTGTATAAAGTAAACCACGCATTTCAAGGCGAACCCCCATCATACCACGTGGGTCACGAATCCCTTGAAAACCATCCACAATAAATTCCTCAGGAATGAATGTGATAACTTCACGATCAGGTGTCATACTCTTTGTCAAAGCTGATTTGACAACATTTTCGACATCTTGATCCATAATTTCCTTGGTATCAGATGTTACTGGAATCATTCCTTGAGTTGGTTCTACCTGTAAGAGATTAGCTGGTAAACCAACATTCACTGATTTAATTGAGATGCCTGCTTTTTCTTCTGCTTGGGAAATTGCTGATTTGATAGCAGTTGCTGCTGCATCAATATCAACAATAATTCCATCCTTTACACCTTTACTTTTGGCATTACTCACGCCAATTACATTTAATTCACCATTTCTCTGCTCGGCTACAAGCACCTTGACAGAGCTTGTTCCAATATCTAGACCTGTAAAAAAGCCTTCTCTAGCCATTACATCGCATCCTCTCTATCTTCCAAGTTTCTAACTTCGTAATATTCAATAGCTAAACGTAGGCATAGCTATTCACAGAATATTATAACACAAAAAATCTCATCGTGCTCAGTTTTTTCCTAAATTTACCAGCCAATTTTTTAGTTTTTCTGTTCAGAAATTCATTCACTGTAAACTTTATCAACAATTTATCTATTGACAAAAAAGAAAGCTCATTTCTAAGCTTTCTTTGCAATCATTTTTTCTGCTTCTTGTTCTAAAAATAGTTCCAAAATTTTCTTTGTCAACGTAATCGCTGCTGATAAGGCCAGGGAAACGATTAAATAATTAGCTACTAAGCCGTGATCTCCAACCAATGGCGGTTTTGTCAAAAATCCATAATCACCACCTGTTATCAAATTGACCACAAAAATTAAGGCATTTAATGCAAAGGTCATGAGAAAAATTCTTTTCACATCTAGCATTCTCGCATCGTACTGTCTCAAGAGATAAACCAGTGAGTTCCCCAAGAGAGCTAAGTGCCCAAAGATAAAGGACAAAATGGCAATATGGGGGAAAGGATAGGGATCTGGCACTGGATAAACAAAGGCAGCTAATGTCCCAAATGTTCCTAGTAATGCAAAATACTGCCTATATTTAGACTGACCAGGAAGCAAGAGCACCACAAACATAGCCATACGGCAATGGTAAAAGGGTAAACTTTCTGACAGTGGCATATGATTGACCCCATACCAACCATAAAGAAGGATTAACTGAACGGCCTGCAAGATTTGGAAAAATCGTTGGTAAACCTTCTTTTCACGATAACGATAGGCTGTATAGAAGGTCAAGGCCAAGAGTGTAAATATACTGACATACCAATAAAGATCAAACTTGGGTGGCTCTGTTGCTTGGGTCGTAAAGAAAATATCCCATAAATTCATCTAGTATTCCTCATTATTCAAAATTTTCCTGCATTTTATTATACCATGCTACTTAAGAAAAATGGATTTAGAAATACGTAAATATTTGACAAAATTACTTGTCTTCAGTTTCTAAACTTTCTACCAGCTTAGCTAGATTCATGGAGTTAGAGCCTTTGAGCAAGATTTGATCATTAGCTCCTAGACTTTCCTTGACCTGCTTAACTAGGTCTTCAAATTGGTCTTGGTCTTCTGTTTTCTTGAAGTAGTAAACGTGACCGATTGGGAACATTTGACTGGCCAATTGGGCCAATTCTGCGATATCTTCTCCATAGAAAATCACGGTATCCAGCACATCTGGCGAGAGGCTCAAAATCATCTGATTATGGAGTTGAATAGACTGGTCACCAAGTTCCTTCATGTCCGCCAAGACAGCGATTTTCTTGCCACCTTCATTGGCTGGAATGGCAGAGAAAGTCTCTAAAATCAGCTTCATAGCAGTTGGATTGGCATTGTAAACATCTGATAAGATATCTGCTCCATTGGCTGCTTTCTTCCATTCGGTACGGTTACGCGTCAATTCAAGGTTTTGGAAAGCCTTATGAATTTGCTCCTCTGAAACCCCTTCTTGTAGGGCAACATAAGACGCAATCATGGCATTAGTGGCATTGTACTTACCAGTCACTGGCAAATCGAGGGCTTGTTCCAAGAAATTAGCCTTAAAGGTCAGACTGTCCTTGCGCTCAATCAAGTCTGTGATTTCCAGCTCTGCTCCTTGCCCAAAACGAACCACCTTTTTATCAGCTGGCAAGTAGTCCTCTACAATAGAGTCAGCCGGTGCCAAAAGCAAAGAACCCGATGCCATACCATCTGCAATTTGCATTTTTCCTTTAGCAATTTCAGAACGATCTTTGAAAAAGGCCAAATGAGCCTCTCCAACCAAGGTCACGATGGCTGTTTTTGGGTGAGCCAATTCAGACAAGAGATGAATATCTCCCAAGTGATCCTGTCCCATCTCCAAAACCAACTTTTCTGTCCCTTCAGGCATATGGAGAACTGTGTAGGGAAGGCCAATCTCGTTATTGTAGTTGCCTTGAGTTTTGTAGGTTTTGTAGGTTGTTGATAGCAAGTGTGCCAACATATCCTTGGTCGTTGTCTTACCATTTGAACCTGTAACTGCAAAGACATCAACAGCTGTTTTTTCAAGATAGTAGGCTGCTAGTTGCTGAAAGGCAGTCAGAACATCATCTACTAGAATGTAAGGATGATTTGCGACCTCTTTCTCAGACAAGGTTACAGCAGCGCCATTTTCAAAAGCTGTTTCGATAAAGTCGTGACCGTCACGCGCACCCTTGAGGGGCACAAATAAATCTCCAGTCCCAATCAATCGACTGTCAAACTCAGCCTTTTCTAACTGGGCGTCCGCAAAAAGACTAACATCATTTTTAGCTCCAACAGCTTGGGCAACTTCATGGATTGTTAATTTCATTTCTACTCCTTTAAAAAGGGTTGAAGTCCGAGAACTCTAGTCACCTTGCAGTGATGGTTCTGGCTCCTACCCTCTCTTTTATTTTTATAGCAAATGCGCTTCGCGCTTGTCAAAACTTTCCTTGGCAAGATCCACCAAACGCTCGATTAGTTCTGGGTAGCTGATTCCCATATTGTCCCAAAGTAGTGGGTACATAGACCACTGGGTGAAACCTGGCATGGTATTGAGTTCATTTAGGAAGATTTCTCCCTTATCTGTATAGAAGAAATCACAACGAGATAGACCTAAACCACCAATCGCACGGAAGGCAGTTTCTGCATTTTGACGCATGACAGCTACCACATCATTACTGATTTTAGCTGGGATATCCATGGTAATCTTGTTGTCAATATACTTGGCATCGTAGTCATAAAAGGCAACATCCTTGACTACTTCTCCTGGTAGCGTGCTTTTGACATCGTAGTTTCCTAGTAGACCAACCTCGATTTCACGAGCATTCACCCCTTGCTCTACCAAGACACGACTGTCATATTGAAAAGCAAGTTCCAAAGCCTGACGGAGTTCTTCTTGATTTTCAGATTTAGAAATACCGACACTTGAACCCATATTTGACGGCTTAGTGAAGACTGGATAAGTCAATTTTTCTTCCACTTCAGCGATTTTAGCAGTCACATCATCCCCTTCAACGATAGCCACATAAGGAACTTGGGCAATACCAGCAGATTCCAGAACACGCTTGGTCGTGATTTTATCCATGGCAAGACTAGATGACAAGATATTACAGCCGACATAAGGCATTTTCAAAACTTCAAGGAAACCTTGAACAGAGCCATCTTCTCCCATCGGACCGTGAAGAACTGGAAAGACAACTGCCCCTTCTTCGTAGATGGCACTTGGTACAACTTTCTTATCCCAATCAATGGTCGCATTGGTCATGAGACGATCCTCTTGACCTGGAGTCTGACTAAATTCCTGCGTTTTGATAAAGTCACCTGACTGACTGATAAAGAAAGTCTTAACTGTGAAACGGTCGTAATTGACCGCACGCATGACACTTTCCGCTGAAAGGACAGAGACTTCGCGTTCCGCACTCCGTCCACCATATAAAAGAATAATCGTTTGTTTCATATTATTTGTCCTAATTCTACTAGAATACTCGCTCTTTAGTATATCATATTTGCTTGTTTTTTTAAAACTTGAACCTGACACTATTCATCACACTATACAAAAAGAGGCCGATATGAACGATTTTCAGCCTCCTTGATTTTTTTATAAATGAATGGAGTTCGTAAATTTGTCTACACTTACAACTCTGTTCGATTTTCAATAGCCCGTAAGAGGGTCACTTCATCCGCATACTCGATATCTGCTCCCACAGCGAGGCCTCGTGCCAGGCGCGTAACCTTGATCCCAGCTGGCTTGAGTAAACGGGAAAGATACATGGAAGTCGCTTCCCCATCTGCTGTGGCATTGGTTGCTACGATTACTTCTGAAACCTCACTATCCATCAGACGAGCCATGAGGCTCTTGAGATTGATATCGTCTGGACTGATACCATTCATAGGAGAAATGAGGCCATGCAAGACATGATAGAGTCCATGGTATTCTTGGATATTTTCCATGGCCGCCACATCCCGACTATCCTCTAGCACCAAAATCGTTGTCTGGTCACGAGTCGGATCGGTACAAATAGAACAAGGATCGTCGTCTGTCAAACGGCCACAAATAGAACAGTAGGTCAATTCTCTCTTAGCAGAAAGGAGATTTTTTGCAAATTCATTGACATCGTCATCAGACATCCCAATCGTATAAAAGGCCAGACGCGTAGCCGTCTTAATCCCGATACCTGGTAACTTGGAATAACTGTCAATCAGCTTAGCAATAGGTGTTGGATAAAGCATAAATTCCTTTCTAGTTCATTGGATGGTATTTTTGATACAGATTGATAATATCACGCGCAATGGAAGGTCCTACACCATTTGTTAGATTGGTATTATGAGGAAAGACCACTGCAACAGCGATTTGGGGATTATCAGATGGGGCATAGGCCACCGCATTGGTATTGGTTGCTTGCTGACCATCTGCCACATAGCTTTCGGCTGTACCCGTTTTTCCGCTAATGGATACCAAGGCACCATTTGAAAAGGCACGGCCAGTTGTCAATCCACTAGTCCCATGAGCAACCTGATAAAAACCTTGGTGCAAGACACTCATATCGGAGTCGGATATATTGACCTTGTTCATCTCTGTCGGTTGCAGTTGCTGAATCAAGTCACCCAGTCCTCCCTTATCATTATTGCCATAAATACCTTCAACAATACGAGGAGCCACACGAACACCATCATTTGCAATAGTTGCTACATACTGAGCCAATTGCATCGGCGTATAGTTATCAAACTGCCCAAAGGCATTGGTAATGAAATTGGCAAAGTTATACTCTTTAGGAATAAATCCAGTAGATTCATCTGGTAGGTCAATCCCAGTCGCAGACCCCAAGCCATATTCGCCAAAGGTTGAACGCAATTTCCCCATAGCAGACTCTAGATTGCTGGTGCCGACAAACATATTGGGTTGGTAAGTCTGCCCCATAAGACCTAGAGCTGTTTGGACCATATAGCTATTAGATGAATACTCCAGAGCTTGGACTGCTGTGATAGGGAATGAACCGTAAGCCTGAGTATACCAAGTATACCAAGAATTGATGGGAGATGAACCTTGAAAGACAATGGACTGGTCTGTCAAGGTCTGGTTTCCTGATAAGACTCCATTTTCCCAGCCAGAGCTGATGGTCGCAGCCTTGACAACCGAACCTGGAACAAAGACATTGGTTACCGTTCCCAAGGAATCCGGCGTCAACTCTCCCGTTTTCAAGTCATGTTTGATCCCTGACATAGACAAAACAGCACCTGTTTTTGGGTTAAGGGCGACTGCATAGACACCTTCAGAATACTTGGCTCCACCATTTCCCAACTCTGAATTGAAATAACTTTTCAGCAGAGCATCCACGCTATCTTGGAAGGCCAAATCAATGGTCAGTTTAATATTATTCCCTTTGGTACCATCTTCGATATTTTCGACACTTTCCATATTACCGTACTTATCTAGATGAATTTCCTTCACCGAGCGTTTACCTTGCAAGGTTTCCTCGTATTGCTTTTCTAGGTAAGAGGTCCCAACACGGTCATTTAGAGAGTAACCTTTTTTAAGATAAGCATCTGCTTCTTCCGCTGGGAGACCAGCTTTTTCACTGGATACACTACCTACTATAGAAGAAAGGGAAGTCTCTAAAACTTTTCGATCCCATGAAGTTGAAATACTGATGCCGGGTAATTGTTTCGAAGCAGAGGCAATCAGAGCAATCTGGGTATCTGTCAGAGCATCTGTCACAATGGTTCCTGTCGCAAAGTTTCCAACGGCATTTAACTGACTAAAAAGATAGATTTCTTTCTTTTCATCCTCTGTATAGTTTAGTTGACTCGCTTGGACACTATCGACCGCATTGTTATACAGTTCTGATTCGGATAGACGATTGCCATCTGAATCCAAGCGTTTCTCACTTGGGAGAGCCTCCACTGTTTTTTTATAGATTTCAGGATCAGCCAAATAGTAATCTGCCAGCTGTCGTTCTGTCAAATTTGGCGAACTGATGCTCACATATCCCAGCAACTGACTAGCGATTTCTTTCAGATCTTTAGCCGTCATTTTATTACTACGCGTAAAGGAAACAACCTGCTTTAACGTATTTTCTACCAAAGGTTTTCCACTAGCATCATAGATTTCCCCACGAGCAGAACTGGTTGTGACCTTGGTCTGACTAGCTGAGGCTAGCTTTTTTTCATAAAAATCCTTGTTCAAAACCTGCATATACAACAAACGACCAATAATGGTCATAAAGAGTAAAATGACAATTGAAAACAATAAATTAAGCCGAATCGGAATCGAATGGCTGTTAAATTTTCTCATACAAATCAGTCTCATTTCTAACTTAAAGTCTTACTCTTAATTGTACCACAATTTGAGCAGAAAATTATGGAAAAGAAAGAAGCTTTTTTCGTTTTTACAGTAAGATACGTTTTTATTTATTCATCCCTATATTATATGTTATAATGAATGTAAAAGTTCAATAATCTAGTCTTTTTCCAATACGACTCATTTAAAGGAGCCTTCCCTATGGACAAACCAGATATCGCAACTGTCATTGATTCCCATTTTGAAGAAATGACAGACCTAGAGCAAGAAATCGCGCATTATTTTTTACAAGCAGAAACGATTACAGATGATTTATCTTCTCAACAGGTCACTCAAAAATTACATATCTCTCAGGCTGCTCTGACCCGCTTTGCTAAAAAGTGTGGCTTTACTGGCTACCGAGAATTTATTTTCCAATACCAACATCAGGCAGAAAATCAAGCCAACCAAGTCTCCAAGCACAGTCCACTGACCAAACGAGTCCTCAGAAGCTATAGCAATATGAGGGAACAAACACAAGACTTGATTGACGAAGTCCAACTAGAACGAATTGCCCAATTAATTGAAGATGCTGAGCGTGTCTACTTCTTCGGAACAGGTAGTTCTGGCCTTGTCGCTCGTGAAATGAAATTGCGCTTCATGCGTCTGGGTGTGGTCTGCGAGGCCTTGACCGACCAAGACGGCTTTGCCTGGACAACCAGCATTATGGACGAAAATTGTCTCGTACTTGGTTTCTCACTTTCCGGCACAACTCCCTCTATTTTAGACAGTTTATTAGACGCTAAGGAGATGGGGGCAAAGACTGTACTCTTTTCAAGTGTTCCCAATAAAGATAGCCAGGCCTACACAGAGACCGTTCTTGTAGCCACCCACAGCCAACCTTCCTATATTCAACGAATATCCGCTCAACTTCCTATGCTCTTCTTTATCGATTTGATTTACGCCTACTTTTTGGAAATCAATCGTGAAAGCAAGGAAAAAATCTTTAATAGCTACTGGGAAAATAAAAAACTCAACGGCTATCGTAGACAAAAACGTGTCAGAAAATCCTAGTTTGGCTCAGCCAAACTAGGATTGTTTTGTTTTAAAGTGATAATAAGCACCCAACATCCCTGCTGTATTTTGATGATGGGCAAATTCTAATCGTGTTTTTTCAGCTAGGCTTGGTACCAAAGCATCTTTCAAAGCTTTGCGAATCTTGGGTTTGAGGATTGCTTCTTGCCCCATGATACCACCACCGAGAATAACCACTTCTGGATTGGCAACGTAGCAAATATTTGCCAGACCTTTCCCAAGGTAATCTACCATCCGATCAATACCAGCCATACAAATCTTGTTGCCTTCAGTGGCTTCCTTAAAGATACGTCGGCCGTTCCACTGGTCAACTGGATCTCCATGAGCTGCCGCTACATACTCTACCAAGGCTGTCGTAGAAGCCAAATCTTGGAAAGCTCCATCCTGCATATGCATATAACCGACTTCGCAGGCTGAATTGCTAAATCCATGGAAGACTTTCCCATCCATAATCAAACAACCACCGATACCTGTTCCAATAGTCAAGCAAAGAGTGACACTCGCTCCTTTACCTGAACCAGATACTGCCTCAGCCAGACCTGCACAGTTGACGTCATTTTCAATCTCACAAGGAACGTTAAAGCTAGTCTCGATTTCCTTTTTGAACTGGGTTCCTGCATAATTTGGAATCTGAGGCCCAGCATAGAAAATCTCACCCTTATCTGAATCCACCATTCCTGCAGAAGAAATGGCAACACCTGCTACTGGGGCTTTTTCTAAATAGCTGGCTACGATATCTTTGGTTTTTTGTAAGATATGAGGTCCACCCTTATGCGCCTCAGTTGGCATTTCATGCGATTCAACAAATTGGCCTTCTTGGTCGATCAAACCATATTTGATGTTGGTTCCACCGATATCAATTGCAACGTAGTGTGTCATAAATACCTCCTTATGGATTAGAGGAAGCGCTCCTTGGTTTCACGAATCAAGGCTGCAGCTGCTTCTACAACTGGACGATCGTCTTCAGTCACTGGTGTCAATGGTGAACGAACTGATCCAATGTTAAGTCCTTCATTGATTTTCAAGACTTCCTTAATCACACCGTACATATTTCCATGTGCAGAAGTGAGTTTACCAATGATTGCGTTGATAGCATACTGCAATTCACGCGCTGTTTCTAGGTCTTTGTCAGCAATCAACTGATTGAGTTTCAAGAAGAGTTCTGGCATAGCACCATATGTACCACCGATACCCGCTTTAGCTCCCATGAGACGACCACCTAGGAACTGTTCATCTGGACCGTTAAAGACGATATGGTCTTCGCCACCAAGGCTCACAAAGGTTTGGATATCTTGGACTGGCATAGAAGAGTTCTTCACACCGATAACACGAGGATTTTTCAACATTTCAGTATAAAGACTTGGAGTCAAAGCAACACCTGCCAATTGAGGAATGTTATAAATCACGTAGTCTGTGTTTGGAGCTGCAGAACTGATATCATTCCAGTATTTAGCAACTGAGTATTCTGGCAAGCGGAAATAAATCGGCGGAATCGTTGCAATAGCATCTACTCCTAAGCTTTCAGCATGACGAGCAAGTTCCATACTATCTTTGGTATTGTTGCAAGCTACGTGAGCAATGATGGTCAATTTACCTTTGGCAACTGCCATGACTTCTTCCAAGATTAACTTGCGGTCTTCAACGCTTTGGTAGATACATTCACCAGAAGAACCATTGACATAGAGACCCTGAACACCTTTATCAATGAAGTATTGAACCAAAGCACGCGTACGCTCTGGACTTACTTCTCCTTGATCATCATAACATGCGTAGAAGGCTGGAATGACACCTTCATATTTTTTTAAATCTGACATAGATTTTCTCCTAACTTATTTCCGAAACGAGGGGAGAAAATAAATTTTTCATCCCCTTTACATTATGTTTATTTTACAATTTCTGACAATTTTACTTTGCGATCTTCAAACATAGACTGGGTACAAGCATCTGCAGTAGCAATTGCTTCTAGAGCAGCTTCACCTGTCAATAGTTTTGCAAATTCTTCTGATACTGGAGCTCCTTGCATAATCTCATGCAGATAGCGCATTTCTTTATCAATGACAGATGATAGCCATAATGGAGTACGTTTACCTGGTTTACCATAAGCAATTGCTCCGTCCATCTCTGTACTATGATAGATACGAGTACGATCATCATCTTCTTCTTGAGATTCGTGAATCAAGAAATAGCTTTCTTGTCCATCTAGCTTAAGAGTTCCTTTACAGTTGAATAAGTCTAAGCGGATAGCACCTTTCGTTCCTTGAATCAAAACATAATGTTCACCCCAACGATAAGCTGAACCCCATTCTAACAAGGCAAAACGCTTATTAGAAAATTCCATATTGACAAAAATCATATCATCTTCATCACCGAAATTTTCACCTTCATGGGCTACATTTCCACCTGTCATGGTTACAGTTTCAGGCATGCCACCCATAAGGAATTGAACACAATCCAACTCATGGATGTGGTGATACAAGTGACCACCTGATTTTTCACGAATTTTTTTCCATGATACTGACGGTTGTTGTTCTTCCCAACCATTACGAGCTGTGTGACAATATAGAACGTCTCCGATGACTCCTTGATTAATGAGTTCTTTTGCATGATGGACACCATTAAAGAAGTTCATAATATGTCCTGCCATAAAGGTTACATTGTTTTCTTTGCATGCATCTACCATCTCGCGACAATCTTGATAAGAAAGCGCAATTGGTTTTTCACAGAAAACATTTTTACCATGTTGTGCAGCCTTAATAACCGGTTCCTTATGAAGATTATTTGGAGTTGCGACAATAACACAATCTACTTCATCGCTAGAAACCAACTCATCTAAGGAGCTTGCTACTTTTGCTCCCAATTCTTCTGCAATTGCCTCTGCATTATCTGGGTCATAGAGAAGAGTAATCTCTGCTCCATCATTCTTTTGCATATAACGAGCCAACTCAGCCCCAAAATATCCTGTTCCAACAACACCGTATTTAACCATGTTTTTTCTCCTTTATTTTGTTAAATCATTAATTTCCAAATCTATGTACTGAACTACATTACTTAAATGCAATTCATTTCTCGACCATGAATCATATTTTTCAAATAATACACCTATGTGATGATTTGGCAATTCTGTAATCGCAGAATATGCATAACCATACGAAGGCAAATCAATGTCATAGTGGTACTTCCAATCAATACTATCATCTTCTTTATTGACTAAACCGACAACTAATTGACCTCCCTTACGGCCATTTTTAGAATTTGGTGTACTCAAAATGACTGCTTCTTTTCCATCAATTAATTGAGAGTATTTAATTGCAGATACTTGTGTACCATATGAAGTTTGTTGAATTCCATCGATATACGAAACTTCTGACCATGTTTCTCCAGAATCTCTACTAGTCATATAGGCAATCTTACCTGTAGTAGTTCTAAAGAATGTTCTAATCACACCATCTCTCATTTCAACCATTTGCGCTTCTGCTGTCGCATTCTTAAACGGAATTGAAGCTGAGGATTTCTTCCATGTTTGACCACTATCATCAGAAATGAGATAAGTTAGTTCACCACTGGTATATGTTGCAAAAATTAATCTGTTACTTGATTTTAATGCTAAACCTTGTCCGGGACATAAGTAAGTTCCATTATGTTTTTCTCCTAAGAACGGAGGCAATAACTTAAATTGTTCCCAACTCTCTCCTCTATTCTGACTAGTTGTCATTGCTATATAATTAGTAGGAGTCACTTTAAATAACGAATCTTTGTAGAAAACATTCATAGGAACCTGTTTTCCATTATGCCTTTCCCTTAGAGAGCCACTATCAAAATCAACCGAATATTGTTCGACTGTTAAAGACTTTCCTCCCTCCAAAACTTCATACTTATCATTTATAGTATAATTTGTAGGTTTATTAGTTGTTTCATCATAAACGACACCATTTTCTCTAACTGTATAACGGAAATCATTATCTCCATTCTTCTTTAGTTTTAAATAATAATGACCATTTATTTCTTTAAAACCTGAGTCGGCTTTATTTGCATTATTATTTCCAATACCCGCAGGCATAACATCAGCTAGTAATATCGTTTTCCCAGATTTTTTATCTTCAACAATTGATGAATCTATGAATGAAGCACTTCCACTAATTTGACTATTCTTTAATTTATTGTCTCGTGGCCAGTAAACTAACTGCTCCTCATAGTCATTAAACTTCATAGCAAAAGTTGGCTCACTCCACGTTTTCCCATTATCATCACTATAAGAAGTGGCGATATTAATCTTACTTTTAGAATCATGAGTCCCACCATAACGTGCATCAATACTTGATAGAACTCTTCCACTACTTAATGTATATAATGTCGGTATTCTAAAGTAGTTAGCTTGAGTAGAATCTCCTGATTGGAAAATTAACTGAAATGGATTTGACAAGGGAATAGTTGAAACTTCCTGATCACTAATTGCTTTATTAAATAGACTGATTTCATCAATACTTCCTTTTGCGAGGTAATGATCCTTGCCTTCACGATTAACAGATCCTAGTGTTGCCTTATCTATACCATTTATATTTGAAATTGGCAAAAATGTATCAACTGTTTCAGAGAACACTTCTATCCCATTAACATACATTGTGTATGTCTTATCTTTAGAATCAGATACAAATACTAGTGTATTTTCAACTGCCTGTCCTTTATGCTTTCCCCATAATGAAGCTGGTCTAGAAAATAAATAATTTATTCCTTTTTGGGCGTCTCTTATTTCTACACCTATCTCACCAGAATCTCTCATGAAAATTGAAAAGTAATTATTTTTAAAGCCTGCTTTACTATTAGATAGGCCAAACAAAGCTTGAAGCGAGTTTGGTTTATCTGCTTTAAATTTCATTACTACTGTCTGACTCTCTCCAGACAATTTATCTAATAACAAAGGGCTGATATCTATACTCTTATTGTTCAGTTGATATGAACTTCCTTGAAAAATAGGAGATATGGACAGTTGACTATAGTTTAATTCATTCGCATGAATCAAAGTGGGGACTCCCATTAAAAGACTAATGCCTACAACAGAAATTCCTAGTTTTGAATAAAGACCTCTCTTATTCATTTTTTTCCTTCTTTCGTCTACTTCACAGATCCTTCTGACAATCCACTTGCAATTTTATTTTGGATAATAGAGAAGAAAATGATTGATGGAAGAACCACAATAACAGATGCAGCCATCATATCTCCCCAGTCTAGGATTTCTGAACCATTAAGTGAACGAAGGGCTACTGCTACTGTCATCTTTCCTGTATTGTTAATCAAAATCAAAGCATACAAGAATTCATTCCAAGCATTGATAAATGTATATATAGCTGTTGCTACAATACCTGGTGCTACAATTGGTAGCACAACTTTATAAAATGTAACAAATTTATTTGCACCATCAATTCGAGCTGCTTCTTCAATTCCAATTGGAACTGTTTGGAAAAATCCAACTAATAGCCAAACTGCATATGGAACACTAAAAGATAGATAAACCATCATCAAGCCAAATAAACTATTTGTTAATCCAACTTTAGCAATGGCAATTGAATATGGAATTGCTAACAAAATTGGTGGGAAAATGTAGGTAATGACGAGTAGTCTCGACATGATTGCTCCCAATTTAGGGAAGAATCGAACAATACCATAGGCTGCCATAGCCGAAATAATAATCGCAATAACAGTTGTAGCTAAGGCAATGATTAAACTGTTTCGAATGTTATCAATAAAGTGCAAATCGTTGATAACATGAGTGAAATAATCTAATGTGAATTGTTCAGGCCAAAATCGTGTTGGATACTGAGTTAATTCCCCTTTACCTTTGACAGAAGATATGATAATCCATACCAATGGGAAAATTGCAACGATGGTCGCACCAATCAAGAGTACATGTGAGAGAATATCTAAATAAATACCGGATTTCTTCTTCATTATTTTCTACCCTCCTTTTCCCACTTACTGATGATAGCAAAGTAGATAAAGCAAATTGCCACCAAGAAGATAAAGAGCAATACTGTAACTGCTGAAGCACGACCCAACAATTTAGTTCCCCAACCTAGGTTGTAGGCAAAAATTGGAAGCGTCGTTGTAGCATTGGCTGGTCCACCACCTGTAATTAAGTAGATAATGTCAAAGTTATTAAAGATCCATACAGTTCTCAAAACAACTAGAAGCCCTACAACCACTTTAATATGTGGAAAGACGATAAATTTGAAAACTTGCCAACTTGAAGCACCATCTATCTTAGCAGCCTCAAATTGTTCTTCGGGTACTGTTTGCAAAGCTGAAAGTACATTAACCATAATCATCGGCGCTCCAAACCAAATGTTGATAAACACCAAACATAGGAATGCCCATGTACTATCTGTCAAAAATGCAGGCGTATGTTCCATTAAACCTAATTTTACGATTAGATTAGGTAAGTAGCCATAAACCCCGTTTAGAATCCACTGCCAAGAAAAGGCAATAACGATGGTAGGAAATGCCCAAGGAACAATCAATAAGGTCCTATATAATTTCTTGAAGTGGCGTACTCTGTGAAGAGCTAAAGCCAATACAAACCCTACTAAAACTTGACCAACTAATGAGAAAACGGTCCACTTAATTGAATTAAAGAACGCATTAAAGAAGTTGGGATCTGATAGCACAGCTTTATAGTTAGCTAAACCAACAAATTTATAATTAGGCATAATCAAATGCTTATTGGTAAAGCTATAAAAAATACTCGAGAAAAACGGATAAACAAAGAGTAATCCTACGATAATCATAGCTGGCAAAACAAATATCCAGCGAGTTAAATTACGTTCTTTAACCATTCTCCTTCTCCCTTCTTTTACAAGATTGGGCTAGGGCTTTTCAGCTCACTAGCCCACCTATTTTCTAATCTTTTACATCTACTGAGCAGCCTCAAATAAATCGTTTAGTTGTTTTTCTGCTTCTTTTGCTGCTTTCATAGGATCTGTTCCATTTGAAATGATATCTTGGAACATTTGTTCAATAATGTGTTGGTTAGTCAACATACCAGCTTGTACACTTGGTCCATTTTCATAACCAATAGCAGTACCTTTTTTAACAGCTTCAGTAATTACTTCTTCAGCATGTTTAAATTTCTTACGAGTTTCATTTTCTTTATAGGCTGCAGAATCGCTAATCCCCTTAATAGTTGGCAACATACCTACTGGAGTTGAATCAAGGAATTTAACGTAGTCTTCTTCATTATAAAGTGATTCTAAGAATGCTTTAGCAACTTCTGGATGTTTTGAATTTTTCCAAACAACCATTGGAATGTTTGAGGTTTCAATTCCTTGGTCTTTATCAGATTCTTTGATTTTTGGAATAGGATAAGCATCAATCGAATCAATCAATTGAGGACTGTTTGCATTAATCCCTCCAATATGGAAGCCAGAGTTAAAGTCAAATGCTGTTTTTCCTTGATAGAACAAGGTAGCTTGTTGAAGGACATTAAAGTTCAAAGAATCTTGAGGTGAGATTTCTTTATACATTTTAACCCAGTATTTAATACCATCTTGAGCAAGTTGGCTTGTCAAATCTGCTTTAAGATCTTTTGTCAAGAGACTTCCACCACCACTTCGAACATAGAAGTTCAAGAAACGTGTTGCCATTAAGTCGTTTGTCCCAAATGGAACAGACAAGCCATAAACTCCAGCTTCTTTCAATTTTTTAGAAGCTTCATAGAGTTGATCCCAAGTTTTAGGAACCTCAATATTATGTTCTTTTAACAAATCTGTTCTAACCCACATGACTTGTGCATGTGAATAAAGAGGAACAGAGTAGTAATCATTTCCGATTTTTGCTTCATTTAAGGCAGTTTCGTTAAATTTATCCTGTCCAATACGCTTGATAGAATCGTTTAGCGGAACCAAAGCATCTGAGTTTACCATTTCCATTACTTGGTTAGGAAGAGCTGTACTGATATCTGGCACATTTCCATTTGCTAAACCTGTAGTCCATTTAGTATAGAAGTCATTCCAAGAAAATGTTTCAATCTTGATTTTGGTTTTTGGATGCTTTTGCATGAATGCATCTGCTGATTTTTGAATACTTTCCAAACGTGGTCCTTGAGTAAAGGAGTGCCACATTGTAATCTCACCAGATAATTCTGTCGGTGGTTCAGTGTCAGCTGTAGTTTCTTTCTTTCCTGAACAAGCTACCAAGGCAACGGCTGCTAGCGCAACTCCAGCTAGACATAAAAACTTTCTCATTTTTCTCATTGTTCTTCCCTTTCTACATTAAGAAATCGCAACTTTAAAGACAACTTTTTTAACAGGTTCATCATTTATACGAACCTTGGGTTGATGTAAATCTTCTGGAAAAGTGATAAGGCATTCACCAGCTCTCAAATGAACTAACTGTTCCACTTCTCCTGTGTATAATTCAATATCTTTTTCTTCATCATATTTTTGGGTAACGCTTACATTTTCTGGCGACGTAACAGCCATGGCTTCTTCGTTTTCCAAAACTAAATGAATATCCAAATATTTTTGGTGAGTTTCAAAGAAGGCTCCTGCTTGACCGTCTGCTAGATAAGTAAAGCAATTACCAAATAATCGATCACCATCGATATCAATCGGACCTTCTGTTAAATTTTCTAGTCCTGTTTTTTCTAGAAAATCTATTAATGTTGCAAAATGTGGATTTACTTTCACATAAGTTCCTAAACGACTGATTTTAGTAATAATCATACTCAATCCCCCTTTCTTTATTTTTTATTTAAGACCAGCAACGAAGCGTTCTGTAATCTCTTTTGGTCTAGTAATAGCGCCACCAACAACGATACCTCGCACTCCATATCCCAGGATTTGTTTGGCTTGTTCAGGTGTATGGATTTTCCCTTCTGCAATAACATCTACACCAGCATCACAGAGTTTTTTGATTAATTCAAAATCAGGACCATCCACTTTTGGACTGTAAGATGTGTATCCTGATAAAGTTGTTCCGACAAAGTCAATTCCTGCTTCAACAGCTGCCAATCCTTCCTCGAAAGTACTTGTATCAGCCATCAAGAGCTGATGAGGATATTTCTCCTTAACCTGACGAATGAACTCTTGAATCTCCAAACCATCATAGCGTTCGCGTTTAGTACAGTCTAGAGCAATCACTTCAATATCTAGTTCTGCTAGTTCATCAACTTCTTTCATCGTAGCCGTGATGAAGGGTTCTTGAGGTGGATAATCTCGTTTGATAATCCCGATAATTGGAAGTTTTGTAACCTCCTTTATTTCTTTGATATCACGAACACTATTTGCTCGGATACCGACTGCTCCACCTTGCTCAGCCGCTTTGACCAGCAAGGGAATGACTCCTCCCGCTTCTGTATAAAGCGGTTCGTGAGGAAGGGCCTGACAAGAAACGATGATTCCATCTTTGATTTGTTCAATCAAGGCTTCTTTAGTAATCTGTGGCATCCTCTTTCCTCCTTTTCTTTGTTCTTATGAGTTGATTATATATCATTTATGAAGCGCTTTCAATGCTTTGTAGTAGGATAGATTCCAGTTTCAAAAGTATTTTATAGAACAGCCATTTCTGAAAGTAGTTTCAGGTAACATAAATATCCGTATCTATTACTCACAATTACGAATCTTATTATAAGCTTCTATATCAATAAAACCAGCCTAGAATTCCCACATTTTTCAGGACTCTAGACTGGTTTATTTTATATGAACATAAAAGTTCAAAGAACAACTGAAGACAAATTAACTGTCTTTTCGCTTATAAGAAATCATTACTCCAAGGATCGTTCCCACAAAACCAAATAAGATTGTTAGTAATGAAGAAGTCTCACCTGTATTTGGTAACATAGTTTGTTCATCGTTACCTACTGTCTTATCTAATTGATTAAATCCTGAGCTCTCATTTGTAGATAACAGTTTAGGGGATAGAGAAAGTTCCTCGTTCTTTTTATCTTCTATAGGTTTTTTAAATGGTGGATTGTCGATAGAGAATCGGAAAGTCATCGCATAAATACTAGAATTGCTAATCTCAAAAATAATCTTTCCATCTTTTTGTTCGAATTCAATAGGGTATAGGTTTCCTTCTGGATCTACAGCATAAACATTCTCAACAGACTGATCCATAGCAAAAGTAACTAGGACTTTTCCGTTAGGCTGAACAGTTCTAGCAGCTGTATCCTTTAATTGAATATCAAATGCTTTATAGTTTAATGAACTTAGATCACTAACTTGAACTTCTTGAATTTGAACACCTATCACATTTTCCAATACTTCTTCTGAAGCTTGAATTTGCACACTTCCTGCTTCATTTTTGAAAATACGTTGTGAACTAGCAATTCTTGTGATAACTTGTTTCATTGTTGCTTCATTCTTACTATCTCTATTGTTATCATGCATAGGACTTGCTACCACATTCACTCCGCCTGCGAAGTTCTGTTCTTCAACTGTTGGGGCTGTTTCTTCTACTACTGTTGGTAGTGTTCCTGTATACTCTGGAACTTCTGTAACAAGTGAGTCGCCTCCATTCACTCCACCTTTAAACTCTTGCTTAGCTACGGTAGGAGCTGGAGAATCTCCTAATGTAGATATAACACCACTATACTCTGGAACTTCTGTAACAAGTGAGTCGCCTCCATTCACGCCACCTTTAAACTCTGGCCTAGCTACTGTAGGAGCTGGAGAATCTCCTAATGTGGAGAGAACACCACTATACTCTGGAACTTCTGTAACAAGTGAGTCGCCTACATTCACGCCACCTGTAAACTCTGGCTTAGCGACTGTAGGAGCTGGAGAATCTCCTAATGTGGATATAATACCGCTATACTCTGGAACTTCTGCAACAAGTGAGTCACCTCCATTCACGCCACCTTTAAACTCTGGCTTAGCGACTGTAGGAGCTGGAGAATCTCCTAATGTGGATATAATACCACTATACTCTGGAACTTCTGTAACAAGTGAGTCGCCCCCATTCACGCCACCTGTAAACTCTGGCTTAGCGACTGTAGGAGCTGGAGAATCTCCTAATGTGGAGAGAACACCGCTATACTCTGGAACTTCTGCAACAAGTGAGTCGCCTCCATTCACGCCACCTTTAAACTCTGGCCTAGCTACTGTAGGAGCTGGAGAATCTCCTAATGTGGAGAGAACACCGCTATACTCTGGAACTTCTGTAACAAGTGAGTCGCCTCCGTTAACTCCACCTTTAAACTCTGGCTTAGCGACTGTAGGAGCTGCAAAGTCACCAGATGTACCTAAAATACCAGAATCTTCTTTTCCACTATCTTTTTTTGGATCTAATTTCCCAGCTAAATCCTTATCCGAATACTTCTTAGAAGGTTCCACTTCTTTATCTTCCACATAGACAGGATCTTTTGGTTGACCCTCAATATAAGAACGAACCCAATCCAGCTGCTCTTTTGATAAAACCAAACCACCACTACGGCTTCCTACAACACCATTTTGGTGAACTCCAATTAAAGCACCTTTATCATTATAAAGACCACCACCAGACGCTCCAGGTTTCGTACCTCCGTAGCTAATTCCCTCTATTCCAGAACCGAAGTCTGTAGTTCCTACTACTTTGCTATCTAAAACTGGACTTAGCTTGTTATCTGGAAAACCATAGACCGAAACTGAATCCACCTCTGCAACTTTCGAAGATTGTTTTACAACCTCTACAGGAGTTACTCCTTTTACTGCTTCTTTTAACCGAACCAAAGCTAAGTCATTTTTAAAGCCAAATACTGAATCTTTTTTATTCCAATAAACAATATCATCATCTGAAAAATTCACAGACAACCCATTCGGTAAAGTTGCTTTATACACTGTATTGGTACGACCAGATTTAGTAATTACTTCAGAACCTTTAACTGTTAAAAAATTATGAGCGACTGTTAACACCAAATTGGGTGCAATTAAAGTACCTGACCCCGACCCATCTGGCGTTTGAATGTGCGTTGTAGCATAGAAATTTTCTGAGCCATTCGGAGCTTGTAACACCTCTTTACTAGGTACAGGTAAGTTCGATTTACCACTCAAATCGACTTTACCAACTTCAGTTCTTGCAAAATCCGAAGAAGACGTAGATGGAGGAGTTGCCGAATCTACTACCGCTCTTATAATTGTATCTCCTAAAGCTAACTTACTGACATAGTCATCAGACCAAGTAGTATCACTTGCTAGTTTGTTAATTGGCACTCCGTTATAAGATACCACTTTAGCTGTTGGGGAAGTTGCTATTAACTGTTTGAAGTCTGGATTTTGTCTTAAATGAAAATTCAAGCCACTTCCAACAGGACCTTCCTGAACAACCTTATCTGAAATCAAACGAGTTCCTTTAGTATCTTCCACTCGAAGTAGAACACGACCTTTTTCTTCACCTTTTACTAAAGTAGCTCGACCTTTTTCATCAAAACTATACAAAGCACCGTCAATCTCAGACTCTACATCTTTTAAAGCTATATGATTTTCATCATAGTAGTAACGGTTTGCACCATCTATATACCAACCCTTTATACCATATTTATCAATCATTGACTGAATCCAAGCTCTGTGCTTTTCCGTAAAGATAGTACCACCGCCAATACGCTCACTCTCAGGAGCGTTTGAAGTATTTGTTCCGTGCTGGTGGATACCGACTACCTCTCCCTTATCATTAAACAAAGGAGCACCTGAAAAACCTCCTAAAGCCGAGGAATGATAAGTGACTGCACCACTCTCTTTATTGATACTGCCCACAGTTGTTGAGACTGAATAAGCCTTACCGTCTTTCAAGCGAGCTTTATTTTCTTTACTTAAATTTGGAGTAGAAAAATCATTGGGATATCCGACCATAGTGATTTTATCACCAGTAGAAACCTCTTTATGACTCAACTCTCTTGGAGAGTCCTCACCACCTGTCATAGCTTCTACAGGCTTTTTAGTTACCACTACTGCTAAGTCGTTGCTATAGTCTTTACCAAAGTCTTTGCCGTTATACAAGTGAATAGAGTCTTTTTCAAGAGCTTCTGATACCCCTGAAGTAGGTACTTTATTGCTTTTCTCCTTTTCCGAGTTCATTACAACATAACTACGAGCAGACTCCCCACCACGCAAGACCGCAGACTTATCCTCTTGGTTTTTATCATAGTAGTTATGAGCTACTGTTACCATCACATTCGGCGCTACAAAGACACCGCTACCTGATGCGGTTTGTTTTCCACTCGTTCCACTGTCATAAGTTGTGTAAGTCATAGCAACACCTTCTGCAGATTTACTATGAACATCCACATCTTTAATATCGCTACCACCTTGAATGACATCAGCATAAACAACCCCGCCACCAATAACTGGTAACTCTGGTGCAGCTAAGCCAATCACTGCGGATAGTGTCAAACAACCAACCAAACCATAAGCTTTGGATTTACGAAATTTTCCTAAACCTTTTAAACACACAAACATACATTACCTCACTTTAACTTTCAAAGTTAATTTATCCAAGTATATTCTAAAAAATAAAAACAGCTATAGATTATTTTGTTCCTCTACAAACGCTACTTATAGTACTGTATCTCCAGACACATAGTTTTATAAGATATTATCCTAATCAGAAAATCATGTTATACATAAACTTATATATAAATGTTCATTTGTAGCGAAACTGTATATTTTCTTATAAATTATAACACATTTCACAGGCGCTTTTCAATGTCTTGAAAGAACTTATACCAAACTAGATAGAAAAGTGAATTGTTTTACACCAAGGTCAAGAAAAAAACTTATACTCAATGAAAATCAAAGAGCAAACTAGGAAACTAGCCGCAGGCTGATCAAGACACTGTTTTGAGCTTGCAGATAAAGCTGACATGGTTTGAAGAGATTTTCGAAGAGTATGAATTTCAAAGTATATATGAACTAGAATATTTGCTGACTAGATTCTGTACAAAAAGAGAGCTACTGGGCTCTCTCATTCATTATTTTATGTACTTAAAAGGAATCTCACTACCACATAGCCAGTTGTAGACTTGGTCATTGACAAAGACATTCATGGCTTCGTGGGCATACTCAGGCATGATGCGATAAGCCTTATCGCAGGTCAGACGGTTGTAAATCGCAAACTGGGTAATAGGATAGCAAACATCGTCGTCCAAGCCCGTAATCATCTTAACCTCACCTTGGATACGATGAGCGAGATTTTTCACATCGATATAGGCAAGTGTAGCCATGATTTCCTCCTCAGTTTCATGGAAGGGGTCGTGAAACTTGAAATAACGAAAAAGTTCGTCGTAAGCCTCGCTAGTATTCCCAATCTCAAGCACTCGTCTGAAGTCTGACAAGAAAGGATAGATGGCAACAGTTTTCTCAATTCGAGGATTGAGCGCTGCCGCAACCAAGGCTAGAGCCCCTCCTTGCGAGGCACCATAGCTGGAAAGTCGCTTCTCATCCACCTGAGGCAGACTAGCAATAATTTCAACCAACTGGTAAATGTCCAGATAAACATCCTTATAAAAGAGGTGCTCCCGACCTTCCACAGCACCACGGATGATATGTCCTTTAACTGTATTTCCTAGAGGAGAGTGCAAGCCGTCTTGTGAGTAACCCGACTGCCCCCGCACATCCATGGAAACAACACCATAACCAGCCACAGTATAGGCCAGCATGTCAGCCCAGTCC
The DNA here is from genome assembly GCA_018364455.1 of Streptococcus mitis. Lineage (GTDB taxonomy): Bacteria > Bacillota > Bacilli > Lactobacillales > Streptococcaceae > Streptococcus > Streptococcus mitis_BR. Next base: position 39,204 of record JAGZLW010000006.1, read on the forward strand.
CAACCACGTCCCATATATCCATGAAAATGGAAGATTAGCGGAACCTTCTCCTCACTCTTTGGAAGAACGACGCGTGCATAGACCTTGCCTTCATTGCTTCCTTCAAATGTTAACTCATAGCACTTGACTTGAGGAATGTGGAAATTTCTTTCCTCCAACTGGTAGACTGGAAGAGTTGAAACTTTTTTCACTTTCTCATCCCAGAAAGCATCAAAATCTTCTGGAACCTCATCCCGTCCTTTATAGGTCTTGATTTCTTCTAACAAAGCTGGATTTTTCATAACATGCTCCTTCATTTTTGTAATCGCTACCACAACTGTAGCATATCTAGAAAAGCAATGCAAGAAAGAAGGGTAAATAGAAAGAGATTTTAGATTCTTTACCTTTAGGATAATGGGCTGAAAGTAGTTTTAGAAACAAAAAAAAGAGCATCTCCGCCCTTTTTCTCCTGTTCAATCTTAATTTTTTGCTTCTTTCTTTTGGAAAGTGGTTTGGTAATTTACTTTAATCGTTACTGTCATATGAGAGTCCTCGTTTCTTTTTGATGACTCTAGTATAAGGGTCAAACCTGAAAGCTAGCTTAAGTTTTCCCTAAAGAAAGCTTAATCTAAATGTTCTTTCTTTTCCAAATGAAGGGCAATCATGCGCCATTCTGGATCCTCTTGCCAGCCTTCTATAGAACTAATATAGCTAGCCACTTTTCTGGCTTCTTCTAAAATAGGAAAATCTTCGATAATATCAGCGACTTGGAACTCTGGAAGTCCTGATTGTCTGGTTCCAAAAATCTCACCAGAACCCCGCATTTTCAAATCTTCCTCCGCAAGGACAAATCCATTGGTCGTTTCTGTCATGATGCGCATACGGTCTTTCCCAGAATCCGTCTTAGGATTAGCAACAAGAACAGCATAGGACTGCTTGTCCCCCCGACCCACACGACCTCTGAGCTGGTGAAGCTGGCTGAGACCGAAGCGATCGGCATCCATGATGATCATAACGGTCGCATTAGGAACGTTAACCCCAACCTCAATAACCGTTGTCGAAACTAGAATATCCGTTTTTTGCTCTTTGAACTCCTGCATAATCTGGTCTTTTTCGTCACTCTTCATCTTACCATGTAGAAGAGCCACCTCTGCCTTACCAGCAAAATGAGCCGTCAATTCCTCTGATAAGGCAATGGCATTTTTCAAATCCAGAGCTTCTGATTCTTCAATCAAAGGAGAGATAACATAGGCTTGTGAACCTTTTTGGATTTCCCCCTCTAACCAAGTCAAAACCTGAGGCAGTTGCTCATGTTTGATCCAGCGTGTCACAATAGGCTTCCGTCCTGCTGGCATCTGGTCAATAATGGAAACATCCATATCTCCAAAGGCTGTGATGGCCAAGGTTCGTGGTATGGGTGTCGCTGTCATCATGAGGACATCTGGATTGTCGCCTTTTTCTCTCAGAACACGCCTTTGCCCCACACCAAAACGGTGCTGCTCATCGATGATAATCAAGCCAAGGCGAGCATAATCCACCCCATCCTGAATCAGAGCGTGGGTTCCGATAATCAAATCAGCCTCACCCTTGGCAATGGTCTCCAAAACTTCCCTCTTTTCTGCAGCTTTCAAGGACCCTGTCAAGAGAGCGAGTTTTAGGTTTGGGAAGAGACTCTGTAGACTCTCAAAATGTTGCTCTGCGAGAATTTCTGTTGGTACCATTAGGGCAGCCTGATAACCAGCTGTCACCGCCGCAAACATGGCCAAGCCAGCGACCACCGTTTTCCCGCTCCCCACATCTCCTTGCAAGAGACGATTCATGTGGTAATCCGACTTCATGTCGGTCAAAATTTCCTGCAAACTCTTTTCCTGAGCTTGGGTCAGGGCAAAAGGCAGCCTTTCTTTGACTTCTGTCACTTTTTCCTGAGACCAATTCAGAACCAGACCACTTCCCTGAACTCTATTTTCAGACTTGAGCGTCTGTAACTGCATTTGGAAATAAAAGAGTTCCTCAAATTTGATACGGCGAAGAGCCTGCTTGTATTCTGCCAAATCCTTAGGAAAATGCATGGCGCGGACGGCCTGACAACGGGACATGAGTTTGTATTTGTCCAGCAAGGACTGGGGCAGATTTTCTTCTATCAAGAGATCCAGTCCCTGATCAAAAGCCGTCTTGATAACTTTGACCAGACTTGCCTGACTGATTCCCTGAGCCAGACGATAAACAGGTTGGAGGTCATCTTCCACCTGAGCCAGGACCTTCATCCCAGTCAGACTAGCCTTGGCACGGTCCCATTTTCCAAAGACGGCAAGAGTTGCTCCCAACTCTATCTTATCAGCCAGATAGGGCTGGTTAAAGAAATTCACTGCGAAAACGACTTCTCCCTGCTTGAGGCTAAAACGCAGGCGATTGCGTTTAAAACCATAATACTGAACACTGGCAGGAGTCACGACTTGACCAGACAGAACCGCCTTTTCACCGTCTTCCAGTTCTAGCACCTGCTTAGTCTTGAAATCTTCATAACGGAAAGGAAAGTAGAGCAAGAGGTCTTGCAAGTTTTCAATTCCTAGTTTGGCGTATTTCTCTGCTGACTTTGGTCCCACACCAGGTAAGACATGCAAGGGTTGATGTAGATTCATGCTCCACTCCTTTCTTTTCTAATAATATTCTCTCGGAATACGGTCGCTGAGGAGACAAACCACTTCATAGTTAATAGTCCCACGGTAGGTCGCTACCTCAGTAGCTGTAATTTCCTTGTCTCTGTTGGATCCAATCAAGGTTACCTTGGTTCCAAGTGGATAAGGCTTAGGCAGACGAATGGTGATCTGGTCCATAGAAACCCGCCCGACGATTGGACAAGCTTGGCCATCTACTAATACAGAAAAATTCTGCATGTCACGTGTCCAACCATCCGCATAGCCGATTGGCACAGTCGCGATGACTTGCTCGCTATCTGCCTGATAGGTCGCTCCATAGCCCATGCAAGCTCCAGCTGGAACTATCTTGACATGGACCAGAGCGGACTCCAAATTCAAGGCTGGGGTCAGGTCATAAGGCAAATCCAAAACCTCTCCGCTAGGATTCAGGCCATACATGGCATCTCCCATACGAACCGCATTGAAAATAGTCTCTGCATGCCAAAGAGTCGTTGCAGAATTACTAGCATGAACTAGCTCTGGCACTTCCTTCATACTAGCCAAAATAGCTTTAAAGCGTTCTAACTGCTTATTAAAGTAGATATCTGATGCTTCATCTGCAGTCGCAAAATGGGTAAAAATCCCTTCAACACGAGCACCGTGTTGTTGAAGCAAGTCTTGAGCTTGCTCAGCCTCACCAGCCTCTCGAAAACCGATCCGTCCCATTCCTGAGTCAATCTTAAGGTGAAGTGTCAATCCAGTTAGGTCTTCTTCCTGATCTAAGAGTGCTTGAATCCACTCCAGTCCAGCCACTGTCAAGGTAATGTCGTATTCTTTAGCAAGAGAAACAGCTTCGATTTCAGAAATTCCTAAAATGAGAATTTTCTTCCTGAGTCCAGCCTGTCTAAGTTCAATAGCCTCATCAATATTGGAAACGCAAAAACCATCTACATCATCTTGAATAGCCGTCGCAACAGCAACAGCCCCATGACCATAGGCATTGGCCTTAACCACAGCCCATTTGAGCGTTCCTTGAGGGATATGAGCCCCCATTTGCTGAATATTTTGTCGAATAGCTCCCAGATGAATCAGAGCCTTAGTTGGTCTATGCGGACTAGCTTTCATGATTTTCCTCCAAAATGACACTGGCTGTCACAAACTGATCTGTGTGGCTGATAGACAGCCAAATCTTTCCTGAAAATGGTGACTGACTAAAATAAGGAGCCCCGCGTTCATTGTTCAAGACTTCCAAATCCTGGAAACCGAGTTTCCCAATACCAGTTCCCATGGCCTTGGAAAAGGCTTCCTTAGCCGACCAGCGACCAGCCAAATATTCGATTTGCCTGCGCCCTTTAAGACTGTTAAACCGTTCCATTTCCTTAGCTGTCAGCACGCGCTTAGCAAATCCTTCATGTCGTGTAACTGCGCTTTCTATCGAAGCCAATTCTTCGATGTCAATTCCGTGTCCAACTATCATTCTCATCAAAAGGAGTTGAGATTCCCCAACTCCATCCTTTTCACTTATTTTGTCAAGGTAGCATAGATTTCTTCTACCAAGGCCTCTGTATTTTCCCAACCCAAGCAAGGATCTGTAATAGAGCAACCAAAGACCTCTGGTTGGTTTTGACGACCGTCTGCTAGGTAGGATTCAATCATAAAGCCTCGAACTGTCTTTTTAATCTTCTCATTCCAATCACGATTTTGCAAGGTCTGGCGAACAATTCGGATCTGCTCCATATATTGCTTGCCTGAATTATCATGGTTGGTATCAATGAGGATAAAGGGATTTTCAAGTCCCATGGCTTCATAGCGCTCAATGGCATTTAGCAAGGTTTCATAGTAAAAGTTAGGCTCATTTTTCCCATATTCATTGACTGCACCACGCAGGATGACGTGGGCCAAGGGATTTCCTGAAGTCTCAACTTCTTGACCATGGAAGAGGAAGGTCTGTTTGTTCTGAGCGGCATAGATACCGTTAAACATGACCCCAAGGTTTCCTGAGGTTGGATTTTTCATCCCCACTGGTGCATCAATCCCTGAGGCTACAAAGCGATGCTCTTGGTCTTCCACAGAACGAGCCCCCACAGCATGGTAGCTGACCAAATCATCTACCAAGACCAGATTTGACGGATAAAGCATCTCATCTGCCGTTGTCAAACCAGTCTCTGTAATCACGCGGTAGTGCAACTGGCGCACAGCCTGCAAGCCATTAATAAGGCTTGGAGCCTTGGAAGTATCTGGCTGGTGTACCAAGCCTTTATAGCCGTCTCCGTTGGTGCGTGGTTTAGCAGTATAAACACGCATAACCATAAAAATCTTGTCCGCCACCTTCTTTTGCAAGGCGGATAAACGGCGGGCATATTCCAAAACAGCCTCTTCATTGTCAGACGAGCAAGGACCAATCACCAAAAGGATCCGGTCATCTTCTCCTGAAATAATGTCTGCCAATTCTCTATCACGGCGCTCCTTTAGTCGCAAGGCTTCCGCAGACAATTGGGTTTCTGCCTTGATTGCTTCAATATCGATTTCTTGACCTTTTTCAATAAATGCCATCTTATTCTCCTAGCGTTTGGTAGATTTCTCTGACAAGGACTTCCGTATTTTCCCAGCCAAGGCAAGGGTCTGTGATAGACTTGCCAAATACTTCTGGTTCGTTCTGACGACCGTCTTCTAGATAAGACTCAATCATAAAGCCACGAACATACTGCTTGATTTTTTCATTCCAATCACGGTTAATCAAGGTCTGGCGGACAATTCGGATTTGGTCCATATATTGCTTACCAGAATTGTCATGATTGGTGTCGACGATGATAAAAGGATTTTCCAAGCCCATCTTCTCATACTGAGCAATGGTATCCATCAAATTATCATAGTAGTAGTTAGGAATATTCTTACCATACTCATTGATTGCTCCACGAAGAATGGCATGTGAAAGCGGGTTACCAGTTGTTTCCACTTCTTTTCCTAGGAAAAGGAAGCTTTGTTTGTTTTGAGCAGCATAAATCCCATTAAACATAACATTGAGATTTCCAGAAGTTGGATTTTTAAAACCAGTCGCAAAATCTGCCCCACTTGCCACAAAGCGGTGTTGCTGGTCTTCAACCGAACGAGCACCAACCGCCATGTAAGAAATCAAATCATCCACAAGCGGAAGATTTTCAGGATAAAGCATTTCATCAGCTGTTGTCATGCCTGTTTCTGTGATAACACGATAGTGAAGATGGCGAACAGCTTTGATTCCGTTGATAAGACTAGGCGCTTCTGTCGCATTAGGTTGGTGAATCAAGCCCTTGTAACCATCTCCGTTAGTACGAGGTTTGGCTGTATAAACACGCATGACCATAAAGATACGGTCTGCCACTTCTTCTTGCAAAGCTGCCAAACGCTTAGCGTACTCAAGGACAGCTTCTTCATTATCAGATGAGCATGGCCCGATTACCAAGAGAATCCGCTGGTCTTCTCCACGTATAATGGCTTCTAGCTCTTTATCACGCTGTGATTTTCTCTCCAAAGCTTGGCCTTCTAATTTTGATAAGGCACGAACTTCTTCAATATTAATTTTAGGACTTTTTGCTGTAAATACCATAACTCATCTCCTTATAAATCAAACGGATACCAAGTAAAAATTTACTTTTCACAAGGTATCCGCCTCTAAACTATCTCATTTCATTGTCTTTTACCGTGACAGTTTTTAAACTTCTTACCAGAACCACATGGGCAAAGTTCATTCCGTCCAATCTGGCTCAAATCCAGATTTTCAGGCATATTTGCTTGGTGGGCAGCGATATTGCGAGTCGCTGTTGTACTGATATGGTGTTCTGCTTGTGGTCTTTCTTGTTCATGAATTTGAGCTTTCATCATCAAACGTGTCACATCAAACTCAATCGAACCAATCATGTCATTAAACATACGGAAACCTTCTGCCTGATACTCAACAACAGGGTTGTTCTGAGCATATCCACGAAGTCCAACCGCGTTACGCAATTGATCGAGGGCATCGATATGATCTGTCCACTTGTTATCTACCACTCGTAGAATCAAAACTTTTTGGAATTCTTTAACTGCTTCTTCATCGCGTAGTTTTGAAACCTGACTATCGTAAACTTGCAAGGCACGTTGGAAAAGCTCTTCCTTGATGGCCTTATCAGACAAGCCTGACAAGTCTTCCATCGTAATAGAATCTTCTGGAAGCAAGTTGTACTTAGCAAAGTTCAAAATTGCTTCGAGTTTTTCATCTTGTTTGGCACGCGCATGACCATCAACGACACGACCAATCGTGCGTTTGATCATAGCCTGAATTTCAGGTGCCAAGTCACGATCTGCAGTGATAACATCGTAACGTTGAGCGTAGATAATCTCACGTTGTTCACGCATGACGTCATCGTATTGAAGGACTTGTTTACGGGTATCGTAGTTATTTCCTTCGACACGTTTTTGAGCTGCTTCAACCTGACGTGTCAACATACGAGACTCAATCGCCTCTTCAGACATATTCAAGCGTTCAAAGATTCCCTTCAAGCGTTCAGAACCAAAACGTTTCATCAAGTCATCTTCAAGAGATAGGTAGAATTGTGACTCACCTGGGTCTCCTTGACGACCTGAACGTCCACGAAGCTGGTTATCGATACGACGGCTTTCATGGCGTTCTGTACCAATCACACAAAGTCCACCCAATTCGCGAACCCCTTCACCAAGCTTGATGTCGGTACCACGACCGGCCATGTTAGTCGCAATGGTAACAGCACCACGTTGACCAGCATTCATGATGATTTGGGCTTCTTTATAGTGGTTTTTTGCGTTCAAGACTTCGTGAGGAACGCCAGCTGCGACTAATTTCTTAGAAATGTAGTCACTAGTTTCAACCGCTACTGTACCAACCAAGACAGGCTGACCTTTTTGGTAACGAGCCTTAACATCTTCAACAACCGCCTTAAACTTAGCCTCAATACTTGCATAAAGAAGGTCTGAGTGGTCAATACGTTGAACAGGACGGTTGGTTGGGATTGGAATAACACGAATGTTGTAAATTTCACGGAATTCTTCTTCCTCAGTCTTACCTGTACCCGTCATACCAGACAATTTCTTGTACATACGGAAAAGGTTTTGGTAGGTGATTGAGGCAGATGTCTTGGTTTCATCCTGAATTGGCACACCTTCTTTAGCTTCAATAGCTTGGTGCAATCCATCAGAATAACGACGACCTTCCATGGTACGACCTGTAAATTGGTCAACGATCAAGATTTCTTGTTCTTCGCTCACCACATAGTCAATATCGAGAAGCATGATGTAGTTGGCACGAAGGGCGTTATCGATAAAGTGAGTCAAAGCTACGTTTTCGATGTCATAGAGGTTTTCAAGTTTGAAGTAGCTTTCAGCCTTGTCAATCCCTGAATCAGACAAACCAATAGTCTTAGACTGCACATCGATGATGTAGTCGTCTTTGTCCAAAGATTTTACATAGTGGTCTGCCATGTGATACAACTGACTAGTTTCAACCGCATTAGCACCTGATACGATCAAAGGTGTACGCGCCTCGTCAATCAAGATTGAGTCAACCTCATCGACCAAGGCATAGTTAAGCGGACGTTGTACCATGTTTTCAGCGCGAACAACCATGTTGTCACGAAGGTAGTCAAATCCGATTTCTGAGTTGGTTGAATAAGTGATATCACACTCATAGGCTTCTTTTTTCTCCATTGGAGATTTGGCAGCCAAGTTGATTCCTACTGACAAACCAAGCCATGAGTACAATTCACCCATCTCAGTCGCGTCACGTTCTGATAGGTATTCATTGACCGTAACTACGTGAACCCCTTTACCTGAAAGGGCATTGAGGTATACGGGCATGGTCGCAGTCAAGGTTTTCCCTTCCCCTGTACGCATTTCTGGCACGTCACCATGGTGAAGAACGATTCCCCCCATGACCTGAACCTTATATGGGAAGAGGCCTAGGACACGTTTGGCACCCTCACGGACAACCGCAAATGCTTCATAAAGCAATGAATCCAGTGATTCTCCATTTTGATAACGTTCTTTAAATTCAACTGTTTTTGCTTTTAGTTGGTCATCAGTCAAAGCAGCCATTTGGTCTTCGTATTTGAAAACCTTGTCAGCCATCTTTTCCAGACGACGGATTTCTCCTTTATCATTTTCGATAATTGTTTTTAAAATATTAGCCATGTTTTTCCTTACTTTAAATTCCGAATATTTTAGAATGTTCTTTTAATTTTAGCACAATTACTGATTATTTTCAAGGAAGAATCCCCATTTTGAAAAGGAAAAAGAGGCTAGTTTCCAAGCTAACCTCTCTGACTTTTATGATGATTTAATTGCCAACAAAAATCGGCAAAATCGCAAATAGGATAAATAGATTTATCCAAAGAGAAAAACAGCAGATCAATCCAAAAACAAAGAGACTGACTTTCTTGGACAGCAAGGCCATCAAAATCGACAGAATTCCAAAAACTAGTAAAACTTTCTGCATGATTAAGAGATTGATAGATATTCCCAGAACTGGTTTATCCCAAGGAACAAAGAAGAAAGCCAGCCAGATCAGCAGAACTAAACCAATATAGAATTTAGAATATTGTGTAATAAATGATTTTAGACGTTCCATAAGCAACCTCCTACAAATAGAAAGTAATATAATAATCAATGAAAATCAAAGAGCAAACTAGGAAACTAGCCGCAGGCTGTACTTGAGTACGGCAAGGCGATGTTGACGTGGTTTGAATTTGATTTTCGAAGAGTATAAATCAATGCCTTCCACCGTTAGACTCCCCTAGTTCTCGTCTCAAGCGAAACATGTTTTTGAAAAAGATATAGTCTAACCAGTCACTGCCTAGAGATAAGACTATCAAAAGCAACCAAACACCCCAAGTACTAGCATCTGATACATAATTTAGAACAAAAGGGAAAAATAAGAATGAAAAAATTGTCATATCCAAGCTAAACAGAGCTAAAAGGGAAATATAAATCCAGTAGAAATAGTAGATAATGGGGAAAAACTTACTGTTTCTATCAGCATTATCTATCCAATAAAAAAAGTAAAAGCAAGGAAATAAGAGTATCAAATGAAACCAATTAAACGACAGTTTCATCATCGACACCTCCTCTTTAAAATTGTTTTCTTTAGTTTCATTCTATTAAATGTTCTTACCAATATAAATCAATGCTTTCCACCTTTAGACTTCCCCAGTTCCCGTCTCAAGCGAAGCATTTTTTTGAAAAAGATATAGGTTAACCAAGAACTGGAAAAAGCAATAAGTAGTAATAATAGCCAAATGCCCCAAGACTTGATGTCTGCCACATTTCTCAATAGGATATTGAAAAACAAGACTGAAAAAACTGTCCAAGCAAGGCTAAAAAGAGCATAGAGGATGATGTAAATCCAGTAAAAATAGTAAAAAATTGGGAAAAATTTACTATCTCTGTTGGCCTTTTCAATCCAGCTGAAAAAGTAAAAACAGGGTAATAAGATTAACAATTTAAACAAATGTTCCATCATCAACACCTCTTTTTGATAGCGCTTTCTTCAACTTCATTTTATCAAAAAAATCTGGAAATGTCATTCCAGATTCTGCTTTTTTATTTACGTTTTCTTGCGATGAGATGAATCGGTGTTCCTTCAAAGACAAAGGCCTTGCGGATTTGATTTTCCAAGAAACGTAGGTAAGAAAAGTGCATGAGTTCTTCTTCGTTGACAAAGATAACAAAGGTCGGTGGTTTGGTTGCCACTTGGGTCGCATAGAAAATCTTGAGTCGTTTTCCTTTGTCTGTCGGTGTTGGGTTGATGGCAATGGCATCCATAATCACATCGTTCAAGACAGCTGATGGGATACGTGTGTTTTGACTTTCGCTGATTTGCTTGATCATCTCAGGCAGTTTGTGGAGACGTTGCTTGGTCAAAGCGGATACAAAGATAATCGGTGCGTAAGGTAGATATTGGAACTGCTCACGGATATCTTCTTCCCAGTTTTTCATAGTGTGGTTGTCTTTTTCAAGTGTATCCCACTTGTTGACCACGATAATCATCCCTTTACCAGCTTCATGGGCAAATCCTGCAATACGCTTATCGTATTCACGAATACCTTCTTCCGCATTGATGACCATCAAGACCACATCTGAACGGTCAATAGCACGCATGGCGCGCATGACAGAGTATTTCTCGGTATTTTCATAAACCTTACCAGACTTACGCATACCAGCCGTATCAATCATGGTAAACTCTTGACCATCTGTATCTGTAAAGTGGGTATCAATAGCGTCACGCGTTGTTCCAGCAACAGGACTAGCAATGACACGGTCTTCTCCCAAGATAGCATTGATCAAGCTTGACTTTCCAACGTTGGGACGACCAATCAAACTAAACTTAATGACATCTGGATTTTCTTCCTCATATTCATTTGGAAGATTTTCTACAATAGCGTCTAGCACATCCCCTGTACCGATACCATGGACAGATGAGATAGGCAGCGGTTCACCCAAACCGAGAGCATAGAAATCATAGATATCATTTCGCATCTCAGGGTTGTCCACCTTGTTCACTGCCAGGATAACTGGTTTGTGTGTCTTATAAAGCTTACGGGCTACGTATTCGTCTGCATCGGTAATACCTTCCTTACCAGAAACGACAAAGACGATAACATCTGCTTCTTCCATAGCAATTTCTGCCTGGTGCTTGATTTGTTCCATGAAAGGAGCATCGACATCATCGATTCCTCCCGTATCAATCATGCTAAAGGAACGATTGAGCCACTCACCCGTTGCATAGATACGGTCACGTGTCACTCCTTCGACATCTTCTACAATGGAGATTCGCTCACCAGCGATCCGATTAAATAGGGTTGATTTCCCAACATTGGGACGTCCTACAATGGCAATAGTTGGTAGGGCCATAATTTCTCACTTTCTACAATAACTTCTTCTGTTCAAGATTTTTTCTAGTTGAGCTTGGTTCAGCTTGACCAAACTGTTCTGCTAGACGCTGACTCCAGCTTGTGGTTGCACGCGCTCCAGCATAGTCCGCCTGTACACGGTCATAAGCTTCGATTGCATCAGTTGACTGTTCTTGATATTCTTCCTCAAACACCACTTGATTCAATGGCAAGCGAGGTTTGACTTCATGTTCTTCATTTGGTAGTCCTAGTGCCATCCCAAAGACAGGATAGGTGTAGTCAGGCAAATTAAAGAGTTCTGCTACTTCTTCTGACTTGTACCGCACCAAGCCAATAATGACACCACCATAGCCCAAGCTTTCAGCTGCCAGCAAGGCATTTTGACCTGCAAGGGCCGCATCGACCGAACTAATCAACAGACCTTCTACACCTTGAGGTTGGAAGGTATCCGTATGGAGTCGTGCTCCCTTTTCTGCTCGGTTCAAATCCCCGACAAAGAGAAGAAAAACAGCTGACTGGCGAATGGCTTCTTGAGGCACCAATTCATACAAAGCATCTTTCTTTTCGTGACTTCGTACCACAATCACAGAGTAGGATTGGAAATTCTTCCAAGACGAGGCCATTTGGACCGCTGTCAGGATTTCAGTCAAGTCTTCCTGAGGAAGGGCTTGATCCTTAAATCTACGCACTGAAGTATGAGCTTTCATCAATTTAATCGTTTCTGTCATCGACGGTTTACTCCTTCTAAACGAGTCTCCTCAGCCAAATAACGGATGCGTTCCATGACGCGTCTGGCTTCCCAGGTTTCGTCATTTCCATGTTTCCCTTTCGCGAAATGTTGCTCCAATTCTTCAAAGTCGAAGTTAGAGGTGAAAAAGGTCGGTAAATCTTCCTGCATCCGGTATTGGAGAATGACCTGCAGGATTTCGTCACGCACCCAAGCTGTTGATTGCTCGGCACCAATATCATCTAAAATCAGGAGTTCAGAAAGCTTAATCTCATCCACCAAGGTCTTGACATTGCCATCACCGATAGCATTTTTGACATCAATGACAAAGCTAGGATAGTGGAGGAGAGTGGATGAAACACCACGTTTTTCTGATAAATCATGGGCTAAGGCAGCCACCATGAAGCTTTTACCCACACCAAAGTCTCCATATAAGTAAAGACCTTTTCGAATAGCTGGATATTGCTCCACGAAGGCTAATAGCTTTTCAAAAACTGGCAAGCGACCCAAATCATCCATATCAACTTGAGCCAAACTAGCTTTCCTGAGACTGGATGGCAGATTGATTAACTTGAGACGATTCTTAATAGCAGCTTCTTTTTCCGCCGCGATTAGTTCAGGAGTTTCTTCGTAAGAAACATCCGCATAGCCATGATTCATAACCAAAATCGGCTTGTAGCCTTTGGCAATATAATCCGTATCCCCACGGAGAAATTTGTCACGCTCGGTGATGTACTGATTAAACTTGGAGATACTGCGATTCAATTCCTCTGGAGTAAGGGATTCTTGCTGGATAAAGGCCGCAACATCAGGATCCTTCATGATTTTCTGGACCAAATCTTGATAATGAAAACGGCTGGGTTGACGTTTGAGTACGTCTCCGACACTTTCCATCTAATCTCCTCCTTTTTCTAATCGAGCTAATAGTTCTTGTTTCTTACGTTCTAGTTCCAGACGAGTTTCCTCGCTGGTTTCATTCTTATAATCTGGATTACTCCACTTGGGTACATTGGACTTGACAGGACTGGGATTACTGGTTTTTTGAGACTGACTCCTTTGCCCACGTTCACGGATGCGTAAGACTGCCTCTTCTGCCGAATGAATCTTTTGATAGGCGTAATCATTGGCTACCTTCATGGCATATTTCTCATTGATGTTTGCCGAATCCACCTTATTAAAGGTCAATAAAAGAATGATATTAATGACTTCGTCCAGCAAGCCCAAGCCAGCCATCTGTTGCAAGAGTTCTCTTTCTGTTTGGGTAATGGTTCCCTTACGTGTTTGCTTGATTTCTGCCAAGAACTGCAGGGCAGTTTTACTTTTGGCTTCCTTGATAATGGTTGCTTCCTTAGGACTAAAGTCAGAGGAAATCGGTTTTTGTGCGATTTTTTCCCGCATGCGTTTGGTTGAAATAACCTGGGAAACAGCTGTTGACTTAGCCAGTTGATAGGTTTCAAACCAAGTCCATTTCTTCTCCTCAGCAATGGCAAAGAGGTTTAAGACGTCGGACTGCTCATCCGCAAAGCGAAGCCCATCTCGAGCCATAAGCTGACGAAAATGGTCCAAGTCAAAATCGTTGGCCACTTTCTTCTTGAGACCAAGGTCTTCTTGACTTCCCAGCTCTGCCAAGTCTGGAAAGACTTGATTGAGTGAGACAGGTATTTCTTCTCCCTCACCACTCTCAACTTTCAAATCCTCCACAGCTGCATCGCCAATCTTTTTCTCCAAAAGTCTGCGATAAACAGGATGCTCCAAGAAGTCCTGACTTGATAGAGGAGCATGGAGGGCTAGCTGATAAACATCCCCCTTTTGATAGAGGGTTAAGAGATTAAAAGCAGATAGGATTTTCAGAGATTTTATCAGTCTATCCATCCCAAAGTTGAGATGGTTAAGAATACTTGAAAAGAGGTATTCCTTTCTACCATTATCCCAAAAACTGATTGTATAAATATAAAGGCTCAGTGCCTCCTGACCGATAATCGGGAGGTAGCACTGTACCAGAGATGAGGTATCTTGCGACACCCGATTATTCTTTAGATAAGAAAAACGGTCAATTGGCTTCATTTATCTTTCCTTTTTCTTTTTAGAGGACTGGGTAATTTGTTGGAGCAGGCTCTCTAACTCACTGACATCCTTAAAACTACGATAGACACTAGCAAAACGTACGTAGGTAATCTCATCCAACTCAGCCAACTCCTCCATGACGAGTGAACCAATGTCCTCACTTTGAATTTCATTTTCATTTCGACCACGGAGTTTCTGTTCGATACGATTGACTACCATGTTGATTTCATCACTTGACACAGGACGTTTCTGGGCTGAGCGGATAATTCCATTAAAGATTTTATCTCTGGAGAATTGTTCCCGTGTGCCATCTTTTTTAACAACCACTAAGGTTCTTTCTTCTACCCGTTCGTAGGTTGTAAAACGGTGTTGGCATTCGTCGCACTCACGTCTTCTACGAATGGTGTTCCCTTCTTCTGCTTGGCGACTATCGATAACACTTGACTTGGTAGCCCCACATTTTGGACAACGCATCCTTTCCCTCCTTATCGTTTTCTTTTCATTATACCATTTTTTAAACGATTCCCAAAACAATTCTTCTTTTTGCTTGACAAGTTTTTTGTTTTGTTGTATTATTTAATTAAGACAAAGAGATGAGAGAAAGGAGACCAAGATGTCCTGGACATTTGACAACAAAAAACCCATTTATTTACAGATTATGGAGAAAATCAAGCTTCAGATTGTTTCCCATACGCTGGAACCCAATCAACAACTTCCAACCGTGCGAGAGCTGGCTAGCGAGGCCGGTGTCAATCCCAACACCATCCAAAGAGCCTTGTCAGACCTCGAACGAGAAGGATTTGTCTACAGTAAGCGAACAACTGGACGATTTGTAACTGAGGATAAGGAGCTAATCGCCCAATCGCGCAAACAATTATCAGAAGAAGAATTGGAACACTTCGTTTCCTCCATGACCCATTTTGGCTATGAAAAAGAAGAACTACCAGGCGTAGTCGGCGATTATATTAAAGGAGTTTAAGCCTATGTCATTACTAGCATTTGAAAATGTATCCAAATCATATGGAGCAACCCCAGCCCTTGAAAATGTTTCTCTTGACATCCCAGCTGGAAAAATTGTTGGTCTCCTTGGACCAAACGGCTCAGGAAAAACAACCTTGATTAAACTAATCAATGGCCTCTTACAACCAGATCAAGGACGTGTCCTTATCAACGATATGGACCCAAGCCCAGCAACCAAGGCCATCGTGGCTTATTTGCCGGATACGACCTATCTCAATGAACAAATGAAGGTCAAAGAAGCCCTAACCTACTTCAAGACCTTCTATAAAGATTTCAATCTTGAACGCGCCCATCATCTACTTGCAGACCTAGGCATTGATGAAAATAGTCGTCTCAAAAAACTATCAAAAGGGAACAAGGAAAAGGTACAACTGATTTTGGTTATGAGCCGTGATGCTCGTCTCTACGTTTTGGACGAACCCATTGGTGGGGTGGATCCAGCAGCCCGTGATTATATCCTCAATACTATTATCAACAACTACTCCCCAACTTCTACCGTTTTGATTTCTACTCACTTGATTTCAGATATCGAGCCAATCTTGGATGAAATTGTCTTCCTGAAGGACGGAAAAGTCGTCCGTCAAGGAAATGTAGATGACATTCGCTATGAGTCAGGTGAATCCATTGACCAACTCTTCCGTCAGGAATTTAAGGCCTAAGCAAAGGAGATTATTATGTTTTGGAATTTAGTTCGCTACGAATTTAAAAATGTTAACAAGTGGTATTTAGCCCTTTACGCTGCCGTGCTAGTTCTTTCCGTTCCCATAGGAATGCAAGGACACTATTATAATTATGTATCTTTCAAAGATAGCCAACCTGTCTTACTTTTCTTTCTGGCTCTCGTCTTTGGTGGATTGATGATTACACTTGGGATTTCAACCATTTTCTTGATTATTAAACGATTCAAAGGTAGTGTCTATGACCGACAAGGCTATCTGACCTTGACCTTGCCAGTTTCTGAACACCATATCATCACAGCCAAATTAGTTGGAGCCTTCATTTGGTCTATCCTTAGCTCCACTGTACTAGCTCTAAGCGCTTTTATTATTGTTACCATAACGGTTCCAGAATGGATATCAAATTCTGAGTTGATTCCACTTGTAGGAACATTCCTTCCTCAACTCTCTCTTATGGGGGTATCCTTCCTACTAAATACCATCTCAGGAATCCTCTGCATCTACTTGGCTATTTCCATCGGACAACTGTTCAATGAATACCGTACCGCACTAGCCATTGTAGCTTATATCGGTATCCAAATCGTCATTGGATTTGTAGAAGTCTTCTTCAATACCAGTGCGAACTTCTATGTCAATTCACTTGCAGGATTTAATGATAATTTCTATATGGGAGCAAGTACGAGTATTATTGAAGAACTCATATTCATAGCTATCTTTTACCTCGGAACCTACTACATCTTGAGAAACAAGGTTAATTTGCAATAATTTTAAAATCAAAAAGGATAACATCTCATCACAGAGAGGCTATCCTTTTTGATTTTATCTCATTTTCTGTCTAACTTTATCTTACAAACGAATCCTTCTAACCAATTAAATGATAAAATCTGATTTAAAGGTCTTGTTTAATTTCTCTATTGTGACACTATCATTATATTCCTTAAATATTCTCATAGCTTTGGAACATTCTTTTTTACCTAACTCTACTTGATTCGTTTTTATGAGATAAATACCTTTTAAAAAAAGCAAATAAGTCTTTTCAAAATAATATCCTTGTCTGGTCAGTAAATTTTCTAAATCATCTATAAAAAATTGAGCGCTATCTAACAAATTATTTTTTAATAATAATTCTAAATTAAATAAATATAAAGGAATTACTCTATGTGTTCCCGTATCTGTTTTTAAAAAATGTCGTGTTTTCTTGATTACAGCTCTATATAGTAAGCTTATGGTTTTAGTGTTCATAAAAAACACCGAATTATAGAAAATTTTCAGTTCATACTCCATCCAATTATCTACAGAAAGCAAGTACTTTATTAACTCATTACATTTAGATGCATTGTAAGGAAGGTTTGCAAGGCGATTAATCTGTTGTTCAGCAATCAATTTTATGTGACAATTGCATAAACTTTTTTCCTGCTTTTGTTTTAGCTCTATTTTCTTTATTAGTTCTTGTAACAAAATGATATCTGAAGAGTTTACAGCATGTTCTAATTCTTCAAAAAAACATTCTTTTTTAGAATAATAGCAATGAACTAATTCTTCAAATTCCGAAAATGATATACCCAGGCGATTTAACAACATGTAAAAATGATCAATAGATAATTTTGTAATCCCATTTTCGAAACGAGAAATAGTTGACTCACTAATCTTATCACAAGCCAAATCTTTAAGACGAAAATTTTTTGAAATACGAATATCCTTTAAAACTGCTCCAAAATTTTCCATAGTATTCCTCTTCCATTTCTGCAAAAAATAAAACCTGTTTTTTTATTTGTGATATGATTATGATTATACAAAAATAAAACAGAAAGGACAATAATATCATGAAAAAAATTTTATTGTCAACAGTTGCTTTACTGAGCCTAGTGGCATCACTACCAGTAAATAGTCCAGTTTCTGCTCAAGAATCTATTTCTCCCTAGGATTATAGTTACTCTAATGGCAGTTGGATTCAATCGAATGTCCGTTGGTGGTATAAACATTCTGGCGATTCTTACACTAAAAACGGGTGGGAAAAGATTAATGAAACCTGGTACTATTTTGATAGTGAAGGTTGGATGAAAACAGGTTGGTTCAATGAGTATGGAAATTGGTATTATCTAGATGATAGTGGTGCTATGAAAACAGGCTGGTGTTTGATTTCTGGTAGTTGGTATTATTTAAATACTAGCGGTGTCATGCAAACTGGCCTACAGACTATCGAAGGGAAACAATATTATTTAGCTGATAGCGGTGCTATGCAGACAGGTTGGCACAATATTGGAGATGATACTTATTTCTTTGCTAGTAGTGGAGCAAGACAAACGATTAATCGCCGTGCCTTAGTTCTTGGTGAAACATCAACAACCGCTGTACCTATCGCAGATGTTAATGCTATGGAAAAGGTTTTTAGTAACCAAAACTTTAGTAAAGTTGTTCGGTTCCCAGATAAAACAAAAGCTGAGATTATTGCAAAAATGGAAGAACTTTTCAAATCTTCTAGCGAAAGCGATGTGAACTATCTTTACCTTACTTGTCATGGGGGAGAAGATGGGACGATAGCCATTGGTAGTGATAAAACATCATTTTCAGGCTGGGAATTGGCATCTCTACTGAAACAATATAAAGGTAAGTTTGTGGTTATGCTGGATTGTTGCTATTCAGGAACAATTATAGATGTAGGTAAGCCAGACAAAAAGGTTGCCTCCAAGTCTGAAGAAAGATTTGAT
Organism: Streptococcus mitis; assembly: GCA_018364455.1. Taxonomy (GTDB): domain Bacteria; phylum Bacillota; class Bacilli; order Lactobacillales; family Streptococcaceae; genus Streptococcus; species Streptococcus mitis_BR. The sequence goes on from JAGZLW010000006.1 coordinate 57,912, forward strand.
GAACAAGCATTTTTGGCAGGATTCTCAACAGGAGATGTAGCAAGCAAGAATGGTGAAATGCTTAATTCTAAGTTCCTCGTACTATGTGCCTCTTGTAAGGATGAAGAGTCGTATAGTGCAGTCGGAGTAGGTAGTCTTGCCACTAGATACTGGGCAATGGGTACAGGTTGGGATCCGCTTCAAAATAGAATGATTTCGCCTATGGCAGACACCAACGCTAACGGAAAAATCACTTTAGAGGAACTGTATCAATACTCTTATCCTCTAGTTCTTGAAGATGCATCAAAAATTCGCGAAGAGCAACATGTATCAGTTTATCCTAAAAACAGCCAATTTGTTTTATTCCAAAAATAAGGGGTTAAGAAAATGAAAGTATCAAAAAAAATCACATTATTTAGTTTATCTCTAGCAGGTTTAGCTTTACTAGCTTTCCCTCATTCGGGAAAGGCCTTTGAGCTTAAAGAAGTTTGGCGTGTTAAAGGAGGAGTTGTATATCAAGATGACAAAATTCTTCGATTTAACAATGGTCATAGCATAGATATCAAAGTCTTGGATTTACCAAAAACTGAGAAAATTGAGTGGAGGGTCAGTCTCAATGGTCAAGATCAAACTGTCAATTTCCTAAGTCAAGAAGTGGATAGATCCAATATCGGAGAAGAAGGACATTACCTGAATTTCTATGTTCCTTATGGCTATAGAGGAGATATCAAGGTCGAGGCCAAGAGCGGAAATGAAGTAAAAACCTGGTCCACTAAAGTGGTAGATGATGTATATAATGGTGGAAAGAGTGGCTACTATCGTATTAAAGAATCAAATGATCAATACACCTACCTTGATACTAAATGGGACTATCAAACTAAGACCTACACTGCTACCTTACCAGAGACTCTCAATGGTCAAAAAGTATTTGCTTGGGAAGACGACTATGTAGAATTGAAACTTCAAAAACCAGGAGTTATCAGTCATTCCTACAGAGGGGGAGGAGCCTTCAAAATACTTTATCCGATTCTAAAAGCAGAAAGTTGGCTAAAAAAGAATTACAGTGAAAGCTGGTACTATCAAAAACAAGGGCAATTAGTTAAAAATGCTTGGGTTAAGGACAAGGGAACTTGGTACTTTATGAATGATAAAGGAGTCATGTTCAATCAAACTTGGCTCTATCAAGGTGGCAACTGGTATGCCTTTAAATCATCAGGAGCTATGATTGCTAGTGACTGGCTATATGATAATCACTCTTGGTATTACCTAAAAGACTCAGGTTCTATGGCGACAGGTTGGATCAAAGATAGTGGATCTTGGTATTATCTAAACAACTCAGGTTCTATGGCAACAGGCTGGGTGAAAGATAGCGGCTCTTGGTATTACCTTGCTTCATCAGGTAAGATGCTTCACAATACCTACACACCTGATGGTTACTATGTAGATGCCAGTGGCGCTTGGAAATAATCTAATGTACACATTTTATTCCATCAGCTATTAGTGTACCTGCTCAGACTAAATGTTATCAGAGATGCAAGAAAAATCTAGATAATAATAATACAAAAAGCGAATCGAAACAACGAATTTTGTTTTGTTCGCTTTTTGTTTCAATCTGTGTCATTACGATATTTTCATTTAATTGTATATCCCCCAAAAATTTACATTTCTATATGAAGTATTTAATAAAAAGGAGTATAATGACTTTAAAACTAATTACATGTATATCGATAAGGAGGTCAACTCTTTATGCTGAAAAGATTTGTTAATAAGAAACACCTCATACTTTACTTCTTTTCTATTGCCATTACTTGGCTGGAAGCGATTATCACGCCAGCCCTTGTTCAAAATATTGTTGCTAGTTTTACCAATCAAGAGCTAGGCATTCTTTGGAAAGTATTAATTCTAGGAATCCTTGGTAATCTCATCCTCTTACTAGGTTTGGCTGGGAAACGTTATTACTACGCCCGTTTGATTACTGACTTCAAATATGGAATCAAGAGTGCTATTTTCAAGCGATTTTTAAACAGTTATGAGATTGATGAAAAGGATATTTTGTCTGACCTAGAAAACGACGTCAAGCAACTAGAAGAAAGCTATATCGAGCCAACCGTCATCATCATTTCTTCTCTTGGCTTCACCACTGTGTCCATTCTTTATGCCCTATGGACCAATTTTTACCTAGGCTTGATTTTCATCCTCTTCTACTCCTTTCCTGTCCTCTGCAGTGCTATCGGATCAAAGCGCTTGGATTCACTTTCTGAAAAGCGGTCAACTATTAACCAGAGCTACTTAGCAAGCTTGACAAATTTTATTGGTGGTAGCCAACAAATTCGCCATTATCAGGGGCAAGACTACTTTTTTGCTCGCTATCAAAAGCAATTACAAACCAGTTTAGATACCGAAATTAACTATGAAAAGCAACGAACTTTAAATAGTCTCTTGATCAATAGCATCGATGCCTTTTGTTCTGTCACACCAATCGTCATCGGTGGCTTTATGACCTACTATAATTATTTAGATGCGGCGAGTTTTGTGGCCATCTATCTAGTTTCCCATAATATCGGCTATCAATTCCAAGAGTTGGCTTATTTTACCAACACCCGAAAAGCGAATCGAACTCTTCTCAACAAATACCAAAAACTTTTGGACCAGTCTGACTCCAACTCGCCTAGAAGCATAGAAAACATTTTCCCTATCCAGCTTGATACCATCTCCCTTGAAAAAGATGGAAATAGCCTCCTGTCTCCGATTTCCATGCACATCAAGCAAGGAGAAAAAATTGCCATTATCGGGGAAAGTGGCTCTGGTAAGACAACCCTGCTCAATATCATTCATGGAGAAGAGACACCGACAAGTGGACAGATTAGCTTTGCTGGGCAAAACCTGTCACGTAAAGAAATCACAAGTATTAGTTCCTATATTCTCCAAGATAGCCATTACTTTGACACGCTATCTCTGGAAGACAATATCCTTCTAGGACTGGATAAAAATCCAGAGACTTTAAATCATATCCTCAAAAAAACAGGTTTAGAACATTTGAAAAATCGAACGCTCAGCAATGACAGTCTATCTGGTGGCGAGAAACAACGCCTAGAAATCGCTCGCGCCCTCTACCATGATAGCCAACTCATCTTAGCAGATGAGATTAAGGCCAATCTTGACTCGGAAAATAGCAGAAAAATTAGCGACTTACTCTTCTCCCTACCTCAAACAGTCATTGAAGTCATTCACCACTACACTGAAGAAGACTTAAAACACTATGACCAAGTCATTCACTTAAGCAAAGAAAAGTAATAGTCTATAACATACGATTTTAAAAAGCAAGGAACTCGAATTCCTTGCTTTTTAACTCAATATCAAACTGGCTACGATAGGGCTAACAAAAACATAGAGAATACCGGTAACACCGATAGCCAAACCACCCATAGCTCCTGCTACAGAGCCATATCGAAAGGCTGTTCCCGTTCCGACAGCATGACCTGTTCCTCCAAGGGAAAGACCAACAGCTACTGGGTCATCAATTTTCAACCACTTCAAAAGGGTTGGGCCGATGACACTGGTTAAAATCCCAGTCGCCACTACAACCACCAAGGTCACGGTCGTCAGACCTTGCAATTTTTCTGTAATTCCTACTGCCATGGCGGTTGTTACTGACTTGGGAAAGAGAGAAATGGCTAGGAAAAAGTCCATGCCAAATATTTTCGCCACAAGGGCTGTGAAAGAGGTATTGACAACTACTGCTAACAGACTACCAAAGAGAATACTCCGAGCATGGTGCTTCATCAAGTGAAAACTCTTATAAAGCGGAATCCCTAGAGCCACGGTCGATGGGACAATCAAGTTGTTCAAATAAACCCCACCTTGGTAGTAATCTTGGTAAGAAATCCCCGTCACCTTTAGAAAGATGATAATAAAAACAGCTGACAAAAGCAAGGGCGTTGTCAATGGATGGGGAAAACGTCTGTAAATCAGCATTCCCACTAGATAAGCTAGGATTGATAGGGCAAGCCCAAACAGGGGATTGGAAACAAATTCACTCATTTGGCATCTCCTTTCTCATAATCTCCCTCAAATCGTCTCTTGATGAACTGAACTACCAAGGCTATGAGGATAATATTGATGACTGCTGCAAAAAAGACAATCAAAACAATTGGCAAAAGATAGGGAGCAATCACATCAAACTTTTCCATGATTCCCACTGCTGGTGGCAAAAAGAGAATGGTCATATTGGCCAGCAAGAAATTCCCCACCATGTTGACATGCCTAGTTCTCAGCCACTTGAATTGTAGAGCTAGAAAAAGAATAATCAAACCGATAATACTGCCTGGGATGGGCAAATGAAAGAAACTAGAGATTCCCTCTCCGATTAGAGAAATCACAAAGAGAATCATTAATTGAACATATAATTTCATCCTAAACTCCACGAAATAGACTTCTTGCTTACCAGTTTACTCTTTTTTCAGAAAATTTCAAGGAAATGCACAAGAGTCATTAAAAATTAGAGAGGAAAGGGGATACAAACAATTCTTGACTTGTGAAAACAGGCATGATTTAGGATAAGAGATGCCAACGTCCTTCTTGCCAGCTTGATTTAAAAGTAGTATAATTATTGCATGCGCAATCATCTTGTGATACAGAGACTGTCCGCGAATGGACATTCTTCTATGCTATAACTCTAAAAAGAAAGGAGATACTATGACCTATTTGGAAAAATGGTTTGACTTCAATCGGCGTCAGAAAGAAATTGAAAGTCTCTTGGAAGAGACTGTTGCTAATCAGAGTGAACAAAGTCTGACCTTGAAAGAGTTTTACCTGCTCTACTATCTGGACTTGGCTCAAGAAAAATCTTTACGCCAGATTGACCTGCCAGATAAACTTCATCTGAGCCCGAGCGCTGTTTCTCGGATGGTGGCTCGCTTGGAAGCCAAAAATTGCGGTCTGCTTAGTCGCAGGTGTTGTGATCAAGATAGACGCTCTAGTTTTATCTGCCTGACAAGTGATGGGCAAAAGACACTGGCCTCTCTACAAAAGGCTGTCGAAGAAAGCTTGGAAACTGGTTTGGATTTCTTGATTTAAGATGATTTTGAAAAAAGTTGCGTGCGCAATCATTTTTCTTGACATTCTCTTTTACAAGGAGTAAAATAAAATCATCATTAAACAAAGGAGTTTTAAATATGATTGAAATTACCTATCTAGATGCTAGCAAGAACGAAAGAACTGTAACTTTCGAATCTTATGAAGACTTTGATCGTTCACAACAAGCTTGCCTTATCGGCGTCGCAGACTACTACCCTGTCCAAAAATTGACTTATAACGGTCATGATTTGGACTACCATGGGACTTATGGAGATGTCTTCTTCTATCTCATGAAACAAGATTTAAGTCAATATAACTAAAAAAGGAGAAATACAATGGCAAAAGCAATTACAGATGCAACATTCGAACAAGAAACAAAAGACGGTTTGGTCTTGGTAGACTTCTGGGCAACTTGGTGTGGTCCATGTCGTATGCAAGGTCCAATCTTGGATAAATTGTCTGAAGAACTTTCAGAAGATGTTTTGAAAATCGTTAAAATGGACGTTGATGAAAATCCAAACACAGCTCGTACTTTTGGAATCATGTCTATTCCAACTCTTCTCTTCAAAAAAGACGGCCAAGTGGTCAAACAAGTTGCTGGTGTTCACACAGCAGAACAAATCAAGGCCATCGTTGCTGAATTGAGCTAATCAAACGAGAGACCAAGTACTTGCTTTGGTCTCTTTTTTCTTGCCCTTTGCCATTTTTCAAAAAATATGCTAGACTGTATGTAGAATATTACGATGTTTGGGACATGCCATCGCTAAAAAAAACCTCGATTTGGTATTTTTTAGCTCCCTCATGGGAGCTTTTTGCGTGCTCTAAACATTTCCCATTTTGGAAGGAGTATTATGAAACGTCAATCAGCCTTGGTCGTCTTTAGTGGCGGTCAAGATTCTACAACCTGCCTCTTTTGGGCTAAAGAACACTATGAAACGGTCGAAGCCGTTACCTTTGCCTACGGCCAACGCCATCATCTCGAAATTCAAGTCGCTAGAGAAATCGCTAAGGAACAGGGGATTCGTCATCACATCCTAGATATGTCCCTGCTGGGGCAAATCACTGAAAATGCCCTGACCTCTGATCTGGAAATTGAGCAAAAAGAAGGAGAGGTTCCCAATACCTTCGTTGACGGTCGCAACCACCTCTTTCTATCCTTTGCGGCAGTTCTTGCCAAGCAACGAGGCATTAAAGACATCGTGACAGGTGTCTGTGAAACAGACTTTTCAGGCTACCCTGACTGCCGGGATGTCTTTGTCAAATCCCTCAATGTCACCCTCAACCTTGCCATGGATTACGACTTCGTTATCCAAACACCTCTCATGTGGCTAGACAAGGCTGAAACTTGGGAATTGGCTGACCAACTCGGTGCCTTTGACTATGTTCGTGAAAAAACTCTAACCTGCTACAATGGGATTATCGGAAGTGGCTGTGGAGATTGCCCAGCCTGCCATCTACGTCAACATGGTCTAGATGTTTATCTCTCACAGAAAGGAGCGTCCTAATGTTTTTTGCACCTAAAGAAATCAAACAGGAAACTGGGGAATCGCTTGTCTACAATCCTCACAGAACCTTGGTATCAAAAGAATTTACCTTTGACGCTGCCCACCACCTTTTTCACTACGAGGGAAAATGCAAATCCCTGCACGGCCACACCTATCATCTGCAGATTGCTGTCAGTGGATTTTTAGATGAACGTGGCATGACCTATGATTTTGGAGACATCAAAGCGATCTACAAGAACTACTTAGAGCCCCACTTGGACCATCGCTATCTCAATGAGACCCTGCCCTATATGAACACAACTGCTGAAAATATGGTTTACTGGATTTTCCAAATCATGAATCAAGAGTTGCCAGACGAACGCGGTCTCCGTTTGGAATATGTTCGCCTCTATGAGACTCCAACTGCCTTTGCAGAGTTTAGACGGGAGTGGTTAGATGACTAGGGAACGTGTCCTTAAACTACCAGTTCTAGAAATTTTCGGTCCAACCTTTCAAGGTGAAGGTCGTGCAATTGGGCAGAAAACCATGTTTGTCCGCACTGCAGGTTGCGACTACCACTGCGACTGGTGCGACTCTGCTTTCACTTGGGACGGTTCTGAAAAGCCAACTCGCATGACAGCTGACGAGGTCATTGCTGCCTTAGATAAACTAGGAAGTTACGACTATGTAACCCTATCTGGGGGAAATCCTGCTATCCTAGCAGCCAATATGGCTGAACTGGTCACTAAACTCAAGGAACGCGGTATCACTCTGGCTGTTGAAACCCAAGGCTCTCGCTGGCAAAATTGGTTAAAAGACATTGACCAAGTCACCCTGAGCCCCAAGCCTCCCTCATCTAAGATGGAAGTCAACTTTGAGACCTTGGATTTTATCGTTTCCCAATTGGATCCAAATAAGGTTACCTTTAAAATTCCTGTCTTTGATGATGCAGATTTAGCCTTTGCCAAAGGGATTCAAGAACGCTACCAACCAGATGTTCTCTTCTTATCTGCTGGAAATCCTGAGCCCAAGGCTAGAGGCAATATTGTCCAAGACCAACTGGACCGCCTCAAAGAACTCTGGGAACGTGTCGCTGCTGACGACAGCTGGGGCAATGTCCGCGTCCTTCCTCAACTTCATACCCTCCTCTACGATAACCAACGTGGTGTTTAAGATTAGAAAGAAAAAATCATGTCACAACAAGAAGAAATGAAAAACCTCAGCCTACTAGGCAACAAAGAAACCAACTACATTTTCGAATATCAACCAGAAGTCCTCGAATCCTTTGACAATCGTCATGTGGAAAATGACTATTTCATCAAATTTAACTGCCCTGAATTTACCTCACTTTGTCCCATCACTGCTCAACCAGACTTTGCGACGATTTATATTTCCTACATTCCTGACAAGCTCTGTGTTGAATCAAAATCCCTCAAACTCTACCTTTTTAGCTACCGAAACCACGGAGATTTCCACGAAAACTGTATCAATACCATCGGGAAAGACTTGGTCAACTTGCTAGACCCTCGCTATTTAGAAGTCTGGGGGAAATTCACTCCACGCGGTGGCATTTCAATTGACCCCTACTACAACTACGGTAAGCCTGGAACCAAGTATGAAGGCTTGGCAGAACAACGCCTCTTCCAACACGACCTTTATCCAGAGAAAATTGACAACCGCTAATACTCTTTAAACCGCGTCAACATCGCTTTGCTGTACTCAAGTATACCTGCGGCTAGTTTCCTAGTTTGCTCTTTGATTTTCATTGAATATAGACAGATACAAAAAAGCCCTGTTCCTCAAAACGAGGGGCAAGGCTTTTTGAGTTTCAATTATTCTTCTGTTCCTAGGAATTTTTTTGCAACGAGGGCTGCAAGAACTCCACCAGCGATTGGTGCAAGGATGAAAATCCAAACTTGTCGAAGGGCTGCGCCACCTACCAAGACAGCTGGTGCCAAGCTACGAGCTGGGTTTACTGAAAGGCCAGTAATGTTCAATCCGACAAGAATCATCGCCATCAAGGACAAACCGATTACCAAACCAGCAATCGCGCCATTCCCCTTGCTTTCTGAAGTTACTGTCATGATAACCAAGACAAACAAGAAAGTTGCAATGACTTCAAACAAGAAACCACCAAAGACAGTGACACCGTTTGCCAAGGCATTTTCACCAAGACTAGCAGTTGACATCCCTGAGTTAGCCAAGAGGAAGAATACAGAAGCAGATGCTAAGAAAGCTCCAACTACTTGACCAAGGATGTAGTTGACAAGGTCTTTTGATGACAAACGTTTGTTAATAAACATAGCGATCGAAACCGCTGGGTTCAAGTGAGCACCTGAAATAGTTCCGATTGAGTAGGCTGCAACCACGATTGCCAAACCGAAGGCAGAGGCAATCCCTAGGTGACCAAGGCCATCAAGACCATTTCCAAAAACAACAGCTCCTGTTCCGACGAACACAAGCATGAACGTACCGATTAACTCAGCGACAAATTTTTTCATTTTCTTTCTCCTTTTTTCAAAAACTAGATACTAGTCTATCAAAAGAGGGAAATGGTTTCAAGAAAATTGTTTGGAAATTTTCGGGATAAAATTCTATAAAAACGGTAGTGTTTATTTGAAACATTTTTTCTAAAGGTATATACTATCAATATAGTTCTAATAAGTTATTTATTCCCTAATTTGAACTAATTTTTACAACTTTGCTGTTCTTTTATGAACGTTTGAATGGTATCGTGGATACCAAGGAGGAATCATATGTCTAAAGTTGCTATTGTCACAGGTGCAGGTCAAGGAATCGGTTTTGCAATCGCAAAACGATTGGTTCAAGATGGCTTTAAGGTAGGAGTCTTAGACTACAATCCCGAAACAGCTGAAAAGGCTGTTGCCGAATTATCAGCTGAAAATGCCTTCGCTGTCGTGGCCGATGTTTCGAAACAGGCAGAAGTTGCACAAGCATTTCAACAGGTTGTTGACCATTTTGGTGATTTGAATGTTGTCGTAAATAACGCTGGTGTTGCTCCAACTACTCCTCTTGATACAATTACTGAGGAACAATTTACACGCACTTTCGGTATCAACGTTGGTGGTGTCATTTGGGGTTCACAAGCTGCACAAGCGCAATTTAAAGCACTTGGCCACGGAGGTAAAATTATCAACGCAACCTCTCAAGCTGGTGTAGTCGGTAATCCAAATCTAACTGTTTACGGTGGGACAAAATTTGCTGTTCGTGGAATTACGCAAACATTAGCACGTGATTTAGCAGACTCAGGCATCACTGTTAACGCCTACGCACCAGGTATTGTGAAAACACCAATGATGTACGATATCGCTCATGAAGTTGGTAAAAATGCAGGAAAAGATGACGAGTGGGGTATGCAGACATTTGCAAAAGATATTACCCTAAAACGTCTATCTGAACCAGAAGATGTGGCTGCTGCTGTCAGCTTCCTTGCAGGGCCAGATTCAAACTACATTACAGGACAAACCATTATCGTTGATGGTGGTATGCAATTCCATTAAGATACAAGAAAAGAGGTTGGAAAATGATTTAACCTCTTTTATTAGTTTTCATTATTAGTTAGGAGGATACAATAGAAACTCTTTCAATAAGTACTATTAGCTTATCCCTAGTATTGAAAAGACTGGATGGCTTCTTTCAAGTCATCTTGTAAACTATTTCTCTGGTCAAGTTGGACATAGACTTCCAACAGACAGGATCTGAAGTTGGAAAATTTATAAAAATCTTCCCTTTCTTCTATCGGAAAGTCAACAGCTTTTATCCAAGAAGCTACTTGCTCTTGCTCCAACTTCCCTTGTAAAATAGGTTCATAGATTACTCTTGCTAAACGCCAATCCTCATCATCTGTAAAACGAATGGACATTCTTTTAAATAGTTGGCCAAGTCTCTCAAATACTTCATGAACTCTGGTTTTAGGAAAGTCTGGATGACAAACCACCTCTGTCAGTAAATCGGCTCCATGTGCAAAAGCATGAACCCAACCATACTGACTTGAAAAACCTGTTGTATCCTTTTCTTTTGAAAGATAGTACAACCCTTGATTTAAAAGGACATTACGAATTTCTGCTTTTAATCCCTGATAAAAAATCGATTGCTGGTTGGCATCTGCAGACAAGAGATTTGCATAAATAAGCGCCCTAAAAGAACGTTCAAGGGTTGACAGACCTACCTTATCAATCTCTTTATCTAGTCCTCCATCAGCTGATACCACCTCAGCAATGAACTGAAATTGTTCCTGTGTAAATAGCTCTTCCTGAATCCCTCTAGCAAAGCTTGTAAAAACAAGATCATCGCGAATTTCTGGAGAAGGATCTCCCAAATGATCAAGCAGCCACTGGATTTCCTCCTCATGATAACTTGTTTTTTCTTCTGCTATTTTTCTAAGTAACTCTTGATACATGGTCAATACCTCTACATTTCTAGCAACTTGATATAATCTAGACCCCATTTCTCGACAGCATCTAAAACAACTCTGAATTCCTGTCCCATTTCGGTTAAGCTGTACTCAACTCGTGGTGGAACTTCGGCATAGACCTTTCGTTGAACAATCTTATCCTTTTCTAATTGACGGAGATGACGGGTCAAAATAGTTTGAGTAATCCCAGGCAATAATCTCTGCAATTCTTTAAATCGTTTGGTACCCGTACTCAACTGATAAATGATTACCAGTGCCCATTTCCCAGTTAAAACCCTCTGCGTTGTCGCAAATGGACAAATACCATACTCACTCACTTTATTTGTCATAAAATATCTTCTTTCTATTTTTTTAAAAAAAATTTATCTTTTAGTATCAATAATAGTACCACTTTTGATACTAGCTATCAAAAAAGTGTCTACTTGTTTTTTTGTTTGTAACTGTTACAATTATATCATAAAAAAGAAATGGAGAATAGATATGTCAACAAACTTAGAAATTTTCAATGCTTATAACCAAGCTTTAATTGCTGGTGACTTTCCTGGTGTCTTTGAAACAATGGCAGACGATATTATCTGGCATCAACCTGGTAATCATAGTATATCTGGTACAGTTGTTGGTAAGGACAAGCTAGGAACTCACCTGGCTACATTTGCTGAGAAAACTAATGGAACCTTTAAGGTGATAACAAATTGGGTTTCTGACAATAAGGATTTAATCGCAGCCAATGTTACTTTTCTTGGAACACGGGCTGATGGTACTGAACTCAATATGAACGGGATTGACCTCTTCCGTATTGAAGACGGAAAAATCAAAGAAGTTTGGCTCTTCTCTTCAGATCAAGCTGAAGAAGATAGCTTTTGGGGATAATTTAAGAGGCCAAGACAAAAAATTTTGATTTTAGGAATTCTTTATTATAAATTTTTAAAACCGATAGATTAGAAAAAAAGCGAACAAGACAGAATTCTGAGTGTCAGATAACTCGTTTTGTTCGCTTTTTATATTTAAGGTTAGACTTTTGTCCCAGACTCTTTTAATTTACTCTCCCAACTGGGCACTGTAGGCGATAATCTGGTCAACTGTATCAGACAAGAATTGGATTGTATCACGGAGTGGTTTATCTGTTGAAATATCAGCACCGATAATCATGGCTGACTCAAGTGGTGTCTTGCTACCACCTGATTTGAGGAGATTGAGCCAGTCTTCAGCTCCATTCTCAGAGTTTTTAAGATGGAGGTAACCCGCAGTCGAGATGACTAGTCCTGCCGAGTAAGTGTAGCTATACAAGCCCATATAGTAGTGAGCCTGGCGCATCCAAGTCAGAGCTGCATCATCATCAATCTCAATAGCATCTCCCCAGAAATCCGTCAAGACTTCCTTCATAATGCTGTTGAGTTTGCTTGCTCCGAAAGTTTCTCCTTCTTCAATCAATGTATACACTTTACGCTGGAAGGCTGCTTCCAAAAGGTGGGTAATAAAGTTATGGAAGTAAGTGTCTGTCAAGCGGTGAGCCAGAGCGAAGCGTTTTTGACGTGGGTCGTCAGATTGGTGCTCCAAGTAATCACTGAGAAGCAATTCATTGAAAGTTGACGGTGCTTCAACATAGTAGGTCGACATGTGAGCATTGAAGTAACTCTGATGATTATCTGAAAAGATGAATTGACCAGAATGACCGATTTCATGAATCAAAGTATAGACATCGCTCAAACGACCTGTCCAGCTCATGAGGACATAAGGGTGCACGCGATATGGATCCGCCGCATAACCACCAGAATCCTTGCCACTATTGGCAGCAAAGTCCACCCAGCGCTCTTCTTGATAGCGAGCAACTTCCTGACAATATTCTTGCCCCAAAGGTTCTACCGACTTCATGACCAAGTCA
>JAGZLW010000079.1 GCA_018364455.1 Streptococcus mitis
TAGGGTGCATTTTTCTATTTAACTCGGGAAGTAGCTCAGCTTGGTAGAGTACTTGGTTTGGGACCAAGGTGTCGCAGGTTCGAATCCTGTCTTCCCGATTCATTACAGAGATACGTAAGCGTATCTTTTTTGTTTTAACTAGATATTATATACATTAAGAGAGAATTAGTTTGCTTCTCTCTTTTTTTTAATTTCAGTAATTCATTTTGATCGCGTATACTTTTTTGTTTCCTACCCTGTTTAATAAATACTGTAGTTAATTATACACATTAAAATTTAATAGATTTTATAACTATTATTAATTCTTAATAAAGCAATAGAAGAGTTTTTGTTGAACCTATAATATATGTTTCAATGTTATAAAAATTGCTTCTATTACGAGTTTAGGTAAGTATTAGTTTACATTATAGTGTGAATGGGGTTTGATATTTCTTTTGAGGAAGCTGCCTTAAATTTTTCTACTTGAGTTTTATTGTATAGTGTATCTTGCTTGTTTTGAACAGAATTTTTATGACATTTGTCATATCTCCTCATGACAGAAGCTTCTAGTGATTCTACCTTCAAAGAATTATACTAGATGTATCAAGTGGAGGAAGAAAAAATGAAACATAAAGTAATTGTCGCAATGAGTTTAGTAGCAGCAGGAGTCATGACTTATCTCATGTTCTCAGGATTGGATGAAGATTTCTATCATTTTCCTTGGGGGCTATTTGCAGGATTTGGAATGATGTCCTGGCTTATCCGAGAAGGTTTGAAATTAGTCTCAGATGTGAAAAAGGAGTTTGAAAAATGAAAAAAGCGTTTCTCTATCTTTTTATTGGACTATCACTAGTGGTATGGTTGGTAGAAATGTTTACAGGTTGGTTTGATCAAGCCTTCCTTCACCAATTCATCCGTGGTGCCTGGGGACTAGGATTTATGATTTTTATCGTCTTTCCTATGGGAAAGGAGTGGCTGAAAGGAGAATATCATGAACATGATTAAGGTAGAAAGCCTAAATAAAAACATCAAGGGCAAGGCTATTTTGAAGGATATTTCCTTTGAGGTAGCTGAAGGTGAATGCGTCGCCTTGATTGGGCCAAATGGTGCTGGGAAGACCACACTCTTGGACTGTCTGCTTGGAGATAAACTGGTCACAAGCGGTCAAGTATCTATCCAAGGTTTGCCAGTGACGAGCTCTAAGTTAGACTATACGAGATCCTATCTCCCTCAAGAAAATGTAATTGTTCAAAAACTAAAGGTTAAAGAGTTGATTGCTTTCTTTCAACGTATCTATCCAAATCCCTTGAGCGAGCAGGAAATCGATCAACTATTGCAGTTTGACCAACAGCAGAAAGAGCAATTTGCAGAAAAATTGTCAGGCGGGCAAAAGCGTCTCTTCTCTTTTGTCTTGACCTTGATTGGGCGACCAAAGCTTGTCTTTTTAGATGAACCAACTGCTGCCATGGATACTTCAACTCGTCAACGCTTTTGGGAAATTGTTCGGGACCTAAAAGCGCAAGGAGTCACGATTCTCTATTCGTCTCATTACATCGAAGAGGTAGAGCATACAGCTGACCGAATCTTGGTCTTGAATAAGGGAGAGTTGATTCGTGATACGACGCCTCTAGCTATGCGTAGTGAGGGAATTGAAAAGCATTTTATCCTTCCTCTAGCTTACAAGGAAGTCGTTGAGCAGTCTAACTTGATTGAAAAATGGACTCAAAAACAAGATGCTCTGCAAGTAGTCACACGAGAGGCAAATGCTTTCTGGGAGCTATTAGCCCAAGCAGGATGTAGAATACAAGAAATTGAAGTCAATAATCGTAGCTTGTTGGATACAATCTTTGAAGAAACACAAAAGGGAGATGACTAAGATGAAACGATGGATCGCACTAAATAAGATAGAATTTCTATTGACCAAACGGCAATTAGTCTATTATCTATTATCCGTAGGGATGCCGACAGCCTTCTATTTATTCTTTTCAGGCATGTACCAGGAAACACCAGGTGGACCCGCGAATTTTATGCGTGATTATCTTATCTCCATGACGGCCTTTTCCATGATGTCGACAGCTATCTTTTCATTCCCAGTTGTTTTACATACCGACAAGATCAACAATTGGCAGAAAACATTACGTCATAGCCCTGTAAATATGGTAGAATATTATCTATCAAAGATAACAAGTATGCTGGTTGATTATTTGGTTTCAATCTTGGTGGTTTTCTCAGTTGGGCATTTTGTAAGAGGTGTAGAGATGCCTCTAGGAAGCTGGGTTGGGGCTGCGATTTTGCTGATTTTGGGAAGTATTGCTTTTGTAGCGATTGGCTTGACCTTGACTCTCTTACCAACTAGTCAGCTGATGTCTGTCGTGGGCAATCTTCTTTATCTAGGATTGGCTGTTTTAGGCGGACTCTGGATGCCTATCTCTTTATTTCCAGACTGGATGCAAGCGATCGGTAAGTGTCTCCCGACCTATCAGTTGATGGAGTTGCTCAAGACCTTCTTAAACGAGGGTGGCATCAATCTATCAGCCACAGTTTATTTACTTGTTTTTTCAGCAGTTTTATTTGGTTTGACTATTTACCTTCAAGGTCATAAGGAGAATGCTTAATGCTTGAAAGACTGAAAAGCATAGACTATATGTATTGGGCTAGTTTGATTTTTATGGTTTTTCCCATCGTTCCTGTAGTGACTGGGGAGCTACCTAGCTGGCATTTGTTGATTGATATTCTATTTGTGGTGGCTTACTTAGGCGTTTTAACCACCAAGAGTCAGCGCTTATCCTGGCTCTGTTGGGTTATCATGCTGGTCTATGTAGTTGGGAATACCGCCTTTGTTGGTGTAAATTATATCTGGTTCTTCTTTTTCCTTGCCAATCTCTTAATTTATCATTTCGGCGTACGTAGTTTTAATTCTTTACATGTCCGGACTTTTCTCCTTGCTCAAGTCCTTGTTGTGGGGCAACTGTTGATTTTTCAGGAAGTTGAAGTTGAGTTTCTAGTCTATCTGCTCGGAATTATCACTTTTATCGATTTAATGACTTTTGGCTTGGTTCGGATTCGTATTGTGGAGGATTTGAAAGAAGCTCAGGCTAAGCAAAATGCCCAGATAAATCTATTGCTTGCTGAAAATGAACGTAGTCGTATCGGTCAGGATTTGCATGATAGTCTGGGACACACTTTTGCTATGCTGAGTGTCAAGACAGATTTAGCCTTGCAGTTATTTCAGATGGAGGCTTATCCACAGGTGGAAAAGGAATTAAGAGAAATACAGCAAATTAGCAAAGAATCAATGCGTGAAGTGAGAACCATTGTGGAAAATCTTAAGTGTAGAACTTTGACATCCGAACTAGAGACTGTGAAAAAGATGTTAGAAATTGCTGGAATTGAGGTGGAAACGGATAACCAACTAGATACTGCTAGCCTAACTCAGGAATTGGAGTCAACGGCTTCCATGATTTTGCTTGAATTAGTGACCAATATCATCAAACATGCTAAAGCGTCTAAAGTCTACTTAAAATTAGAACGGACAGAGAAAGAACTCATTCTAACAGTGAGAGATGATGGCTGTGGCTTTACTTCTATAAAGGGGGATGACCTCCATACAGTTCGAGATCGTGTTCTTCCATTTTCGGGAGAAGTAAAGGTAATTAGTTGGAAACAACCGACAGAAGTTCAGGTTCGACTGCCTTATAAGGAGAGAAAATAGATGAAAGTATTAGTCGCAGAAGATCAAAGTATGTTGCGAGATGCCATGTGCCAGTTGCTCATGCTTCAACCAGATGTAGAGTCTGTCTTTCAAGCCAAGAATGGGCAAGAAGCAATCCAACTATTAGAAAAGGAGTCTGTAGATATCGCCATCCTTGACGTAGAAATGCCTGTTAAGACAGGTCTTGAAGTCTTGGAGTGGATACGAGCTGAAAAGCTTGAAACAAAGGTGGTTGTGGTGACGACCTTCAAGCGTCCTGGGTATTTTGAACGTGCGGTCAAGGCTGGAGTAGATGCTTATGTATTAAAAGAAAGAAACATTGCAGACCTCATGCATACCTTGCACACTGTCCTTGAAGGGCGCAAGGAGTATTCGCCTGAATTGATGGAAGTGGTGATGACGCATCCCAATCCGTTGACAGAACAAGAGATTGCTGTTTTAGAGGGAATTGCTAAGGGATTATCCAATCAAGAAATTGCAGACAAACTTTATCTATCCAACGGAACAGTCCGAAACTATGTCACCAATATTCTTTCTAAATTAGATGCTGGTAATCGAACAGAGGCAGCTAATATCGCGAAAGAATCTGGTTGGTTGTGATGATATAATATTTTTTAAACATTATGTGTTAAAATTGATGGGATTGAATGGAACAATACTAACTTTAGGAGGGTGAGATTCCTCCTTTTTCTTTTTTGGGGGAGTACCACAAAAGAGCTAAAATTAAGAATAAAAAAGAAAAATATCTTGACAACCAAGGGAAAATTTTGTTACAATAATAGACGGTACTTTTTACTTTTGGTCTCTCAAGAGTGTACAGGGACGTGCTGACAAATGTTGCAAAAGTACACACAGATGATAGCTGTCACCAAGTGTATCATCACCAAAAATAAAAAAACACAGGAGAATGTAGATGCCTACAATTAACCAATTGGTTCGCAAACCGCGTAAA
>JAGZLW010000028.1 GCA_018364455.1 Streptococcus mitis
GAAAAGGCGGTGTCTTAACCCCTTGACCAACGGACCTGAGTTGTTATTTTCAACTCTTACTATTATACCGACTTTTTATTTTTTGTCAACTACTTTTTTAAACTTTTTTACAAATCTTTCAATTCTTTTCAAGTACAGTTTTTCAAATTATAGTAAAAAGAGCCAGAATTGTACTGACTCTTCTATTGTTCATTAAACTTAGAAGCACGTTCTTCTCCCCACCAATAGGGGATTAGTTCTGCGACTTTCACCGTCTTTCTTGTATCGTAGTCCATCATGAATTCTGCATCTTTATTTTCAGCATTAAGCTCTAAAAGGAATTCTCTACAGGCACCGCAAGGCATGGCTGAACTTCCACCATAAGGTGGTTTATCTCGAAAGGCTAAGACTTTTTTAACCTTAGTTCGTCCCGAAAATTGGTACATATTGAAGAGTGCTGCCCGCTCTGCGCAGAGATGGAAAACACCACAAGTTCCCTCCATACAGAATCCTGTAAATATTTGTCCATCTTCTGCTTCTACTGCAGCTACAACATGATTGGCATAAACAAAGTCTGATACTTCATGTGGATCGTATAGCTTCTGTGCTTCTTCGTACATCTTTTCCCAGATGTCCATTGTTGCATCCTTCTTACTTAGAGATTTCCTTTAACATATTTTCGATATGCTGAATTGATTTTTCACGTCCAAGCAAGAAAATTGTATCTGGTAATTCTGGTCCATGCATTTCACCTGAAACAGCGATACGAATAGGCATGAAAAGATTTTTCCCTTTAATACCTGTTTCTTTTTGGACTGCTTTAATTTGTGGGAAGATATTCTCTGTTACAAATTCATCATCTGTCATCGCTTCAAGTTTTGCTTTGAAGGCTTCAAGAACTGTTGGGACTGTTTCACCTGCCATGACTTCGCGCTCTGCTTCGGTCAATTCTGGGAAATCTGAGAAGAAGAGATCTGTCAATGGGATAATTTCATCGACTGATTTCATTTGTGGTTTATAGAGTTCAACTAATTTTTCAGCCTTGTCAGTCAATCGACCTGCTTCTTCTAGGAATGGTTTTGCCATTTCAAAGATAGTTTCTAGGTCTGCATTCTTGATATAATCATTGCTCATCCAGTCTAGTTTTTTCTGGTCAAAGGCTGCTGGAGACTTGCTGAGGCGATTTTCATCGAAAAGTTTAATCAATTCTTCACGAGAGAAAATCTCATCTTCGCCACCTGGGTTCCAACCAAGAAGAGCAATAAAGTTAAAGACTGCTTCTGGTAAATAGCCTTTTTTACGGTAGTCTTCGATAAACTGAAGGGTGTTGGTGTCACGTTTAGACAATTTTTTCCCAGTTTCAGAGTTGATAATCAAGGTCATGTGACCGAACTCTGGAGCTTCCCAACCAAGTGCTTCATAAACCATGAGCTGTTTTGGTGTATTAGCAATATGATCATCTCCACGGATAACGTGAGAGATTTGCATATCGTGGTCATCGATAACAACAGCAAAGTTGTAAGTTGGGTAACCGTCTTTCTTTTGGATAACCCAGTCACCACCGATATTGCCACCTTCAAATTCGATATCACCTTTGACCATATCATGCCACTTGTAGATACCTGACTCATTGACAGCCAAACGAACAGTTGGGATGATCCCTGCTGCTTCACGTTCTGCGATGTAAGCTGCTTTTTCTTCTTCACTCATACCAAGGTATTCATTGATGTAGCGTGGTGTTTCGCCAGCTGCTTCTTGGCGTTCGCGTTCAGCTGCCAACTCTTCTTCTGTAACATAAGATTTGTAGGCTTTTCCTTCAGCTAGCAATTGGTCGATGTATTTTTGATACAAGTCCAAACGTTCAGACTGGCGATAATTTTCATGTGTTTCTGGGCTTTCATCCCAATCCATACCTAACCAGCGAAGGTTTTCAAGCTGTGAACGTTCTCCATCCTCGACATGACGTTTACGGTCAGTATCTTCGATACGGATAATAAAAGTTCCACCGTGATGACGGGCGTAAAGATAGTTGAATAATGCTGTACGAGCATTTCCGATGTGTAGTAGTCCTGTTGGACTTGGTGCGTAACGTACGCGGATATCTTTTGACATAGTTTCTCCTATAAAGTCTCTAGGCGTCTGCCTTTTTGCTCTCTATATTATATCACAAGTCTTGGCTGAGTCCAATTTCTATGAATAAAGAGAGTAAAAAGAGTGGACAAACCACTCTTTTCTTCTATTATAGACGTGCGTTAAGTTCTTTGCTTAATTCTTCAAATCCTGGTTTTCCAAGGAGGGCGAACATGTTACGTTTGTAAGCTTCAACACCTGGTTGGTCAAATGGGTTGATAGCATTCAAGTAACCTGAAAGAGCAATAGCCAATTCGAAGAAGTAGATTGTGTAACCAAGAGTGAAAGCGTCTTGCTCTGGAAGAGTCACGTACATGTTTGGTACATCACCATCTGTGTGGGCAAGAAGAACACCATCAGTCGCTTTTTTGTTTACAAAGTCAACGTCTTTTCCTTGAAGGTAACCAAGTCCATCAAGGTCTTCTTCCAAGCTAGGGATAATCACGTTTTTACGAGGTTTGTCAACACGGACAACTGTTTCAAACATGATACGAGTTCCTTCTTGGATAAATTGACCAAGTGAGTGCAAGTCAGTTGAGAAGTTAGCTGAAGTTGGGTAGATACCTTTTTGGTCTTTCCCTTCTGATTCACCAGCCAATTGTTTCCACCATTCTGAGAAGTATTGAAGTGATGGCTCGTAGTTTACCAAGATCTCAGTTGCATAACCTTTACGGTAAAGGATGTTACGAACTGCTGCGTATTGGTAAGCTTCGTTTTCAGAGATTTTATCTGAAGTGTAGTCTTTGCGAGCTGCATTCGCACCTTCCATAAGGGCTTTGATGTCAGCTCCTGATGCTGCGATTGGAAGCAAACCAACGGCTGTCAATACTGAGAAGCGTCCACCGATATCATCTGGAACAACAAATGTTTCCCAACCGTTAGCGTCTGCTTCAACCTTAACAGCACCTTTTTGGCGGTCAGTTGTTGCATAGATACGTTTGTTAGCTTCTTCTTGACCGTATTTCTTAACCAAAAGTTCTTTGAAGACACGGAAAGCAATCGCTGGTTCAGTTGTTGTACCTGATTTAGAAATCACGTTTACTGAGAAGTCTTTGTCTGCAACATACTCTACCAAGTCAGCAAGGTAAGTAGATGAGATTGAGTTTCCTGCGTAAAGGATTTGTGGAGCCTTGCGTTCTTCTTTTGTTTGCAAGTTAGCAAAGTGGTGGTTCAAGAAGTCGATTGCTGCTTTGGCACCAAGGTAAGATCCACCGATACCGATTACAACCAAGACATCGCTGTCTGATTTGATTTGCTCAGCAGCTTTCAAGATACGGTCAAATTCTTCACGGTCGTAGTTTTCAGGAAGATCCAACCATCCCAAGAAGTCGCTACCAGCACCAGTCCCTTTACGGATCAATTCATCTGCTGCTGTTACTTGTGATTGCATGTATTCCACTTCATGTGGTGCAACAAATTTGTCTAAAACTTTTGAATAATCAAATTTAATATGTGACATGTTATTCCTCCAATATTTCTTCTTTTCTATCATAACGCTTACCTTCGTTTTTTTCAAGTTTTTTTGTCGAATTTCTCCATTTTTTATCAGAATTCAAACGTTTGCGTAAAAATCCCATATTCCAAAAATTTTGAAAAAATAAAAGAAAGAACGACTAGATGTTCCAGTCGTTACAGTTCATTCAATAAATACTCAAATAATTCTAAATTACCATTCTCTTCATTAACCAGAAACTCTGGATGCCACTGCAAACCGATAATGCGGTGCTCATCGATAGACTCAATCGCTTCGATGGTCTGGTCTCTTGGATCAATAGCAGTTACACGGAAATTAGGTGCCAAATCTTTAATGCTTTGACGATGGACAGAGTTGACCTGACTTTCTTTCCCAAATAGCTTAGCCACCACGCTTCCCTCCACTGTCTCAATAGAGTGAGATGTTCCGAAAGGTAATCCTTGCCAGTGACCTTCGATTTCTTGATTGAGGGTTCCACCAAAGGCAACATTGACAAGTTGAACACCACGACAGATTGCCATAATTGGTTTATTCTGACGAAGCGCTTCTTTCAAGAGGGCCAATTCAAATTCGTCACGGACCAGATTGTAATCATCGCTCTCGATGGTCTTTTTCTCTCCATAAAACTGAGGATGAACATTTTGACCGCCTGTCAAAATAAGCTTGTCAATCATTTCCACATAATCGCGTACAACTGACTCATCACCAACAGGAATGACTAAAGGGAGACCACCGACTTGACGAATGCTCTCTGCGAATCTACAAGATACAGATGAATGAATGTTTTTGCCTTCTGCGTCTACGGGACATAGATTTGCAGCAACTCCTACAACCGTTCTAGTCATGATGTCTCTCCTTTCGAATGTTAACGATAGTCCTATCATATCACTCAAAATGACTTTCGTCTAATATGTTTTTTTTAAGGCTGTGATAAAAATTTTTTATGGACAAGAAAAAGCTGCCCGAATAGGACAACTTTTTTCTTATTCAAAAACAAATTGATTGTGATAGAGTTCTGAGTAAAATCCACCTAACTTCAAGAGTTCATGGTGGTTACCACGTTCAATGACTTCTCCATCTTTGAGGACAATAATCTGGTCTGCATTGAGGATGGTCTTCAAACGATGGGCAATAACGAAACTAGTTCTACCTGCTACAACTGCCTCCATGGCATGCTGAATCTTGCTTTCTGTCACCGTATCTACGTTTGAAGTGGCTTCATCTAGAATGAGAACTTCTGGATCTGTCATCAGGGTTCGAGCGATAGAAATCAATTGCTTCTGCCCTGTTGAAAAGATGCTCTGGTCATCATCGATAAGGGTATCGTACTTATCAGGTAAGCTTTCGATATAGTCATGAATATGGGTTGCCTTGGCTGCTGCCTCAACCATTTCTTGACTAGCATCTGGCACACCGAAACGAATATTGTCTCGAATCGTTCCGCTAAACAAGACCGAATCTTGCAAGACAATTCCCACCTTGCTTCTGAGGCTATCCAAGTCGTAGTCACGGATGTCTTTGCCGTCAAAATAAATACCACCAGCATCAACATCATAAAAGCGATTGATGAGGTTCATAATAGTCGTTTTCCCTGACCCTGTCGGCCCAACAACTGCTGTCATCTGGCCTTTAGGGGCAGAAATGCTGACATCTTTCAAAATAGGTTTATCAGGCAAGTATGAAAAATCAATATGACTAATTTCAACACCTTCTTGCAACTGAGTGAAGATTGGAGCCTTTTCAGGTCGGATTTCTTCCTCTGCGTCAAACATTTCCTGAATTCGTTCAGCTCCAGTAAAGGCCAACTGAAGGCTTCCCCAACTAGCTGCAACTTGGATAATAGGCTGGTAGTACTGCTGTGAAAATTGGGCGAACATAACAATCAAACCTAGGGCAGTACTTGTTTCAATAGACTTATCATTCAAAAGTACAGCTGAACCAGCAAAGATAACGATGGCTGTGTTGACCAGACTCATCCCATTCATGACAGGGAAAAGAATTCCTGAGAACATTCTTCCTTTAAAGGTTGCCTTGCGCACGCGCTCATTTTGTTCAAGAAATCCTGCCATCATATCCTCTTGAATTCCTTGAACAATGACGGCTTTTTGTCCTGAAATACTCTCGTCCATATAGGCGTTGAGCTTCCCTACCTCTTTCTGCTGGAGGTTGGTGTATCTGCGTGCCATTTTCACGATGAAAATCAGCATGAGGAAGGCTACTGGTGTGCTGGCAATGGTGATGAGAGCCAGCGTCACATTCCTCGAAAACATGACAAGAATCAGACCAATGTATAAAACAATATTGCTCATGACCTGAACCAGACTTTCATTAAAGGCTTGGAGGATATTATCCAAATCACTGGTAAAACGGGACAGGATATCGCCATCTTGTCGGCGGTCAAAGAAAGAAACCGTCAAGCGAGCAAGCTTACCGAAGAGGCCTTTGCGCATCTCGTTGGTCGACTCTGCAATCACGCGCGTCATGAGACACATGTATATGACACTAGAAATAAATAGAACCAAAACCAGCAGACCAAGATTGACCATGATTCCTGATAGGCTTTGCCAAACAAGTTCTGGATTGCCATCTTGATAAGCTTGAACTAAATTAGCTAGCTCTGTTACCGCTTGTCCAGAAAAGACCGGAAAGAGGGCTTGGGCAAGAGTTGCCAGAACAATCATCAGGATAACAACTACAAATGATAGCTTATAGACTTTAAAATAATTCCAAAAAAATTGAACTGTCTTCATTTTACTCCTCCTTTCCTTTCTGTGTTTCGTAGATTTCACGGTAAACGGCATTGTTGGCAACCAAGTCTGCATGCGTACCTTGACCAATCAATCGTCCTTGATCTAGAACCAAGATTTTATCTGCATGAACAACCGAGCTAATCTTTTGCGCGATGATAATAGTTGTTGTTCCCTTCAAGTCCTTATTCAAGGCTTCTTGAACCAGGCGCTCTGACTTAGCATCCAAGGCTGAGGTCGAATCATCAAAAATCAGAATACGTGGATTGCTGACAATCCCACGCGCAATCGACATCCTTTGTTTTTGCCCACCAGAGAAGTTGGTTCCTCGTTCCTCAACTGGACTTTCAAAGGTTTTCTCCATACGATGAATGAATTCGCTGGCTTGGGCAATATTGGCTGCACGCTCCATTTCAAATAGAGTGGCATCACCCTTACCCTGTCTCAAGTTATCTGCAATCGTTCCACTAAAGAGAATGGCACGTTGAAGAACGATAGAAACAGTTTTACGCAGAGTTCCTTCACTCACTTCTCGAATATCCTTGCCTCCAATTTTGATAGCCCCCTCCTGTGGATCAAAGAGACGTGGAATCAATTGAGCTAAGGTTGATTTTCCTGCACCAGTTGCTCCAACTACACCAACCATTTGACCAGGTTCGACAGTAAAGGTCACATCTTTCAGCATTGGTTCCTTGTCCATTGGATAGGTAAAGGTCACATTTTCAAAGCTAAGACTGCCGACCAACTCTTCATCTGGGACATCCTTGAAGGTCATGGCTGGCTCTGCGTCAAGAATTTCTCGAATACGACGCATAGAAATCATGGCACGACTGACAGAATTTCCCAAAAATCCAACCATAACAATGGTAAAGATAATCTGGCTTAGGTAATTGACAAAGGAAGCAATGGAGCCAACAACTGACGGATCCGACTGAACCATCCCTGCAACTAACCAAATAGAGAGGAATACCGCCCCATAACCGACCAACATCATAAAGGGTTCCACTACTGAAAAGGCATAACCAATGTAAAGATTTTGACCGAGTAGCTCGTCTGAAACCTCCGTAAACTTAGCAAACTGCTCTTTTTCTTGGACAAAGGACTTGACCACACGAACGCCACGCAAATTTTCCTTGGCAATGGCATTGATGCGTTCAAGAAGGGTTTGAAACTTGGCAAAACGAGGCCCCATCATTCCCATCATGACGGCAGTCAAGCCAAAAATTAAGATTACCATGAGAACAATCACCCACCACAGAGAAGGTAAGGTTTGAACCGCCAGAATAAACGAACCGATGAACAAGAGAGGAAGTCTGAAAAGAATTTGAAAGGTCATCATGACGACGTTCTGAATCTGGTTGATATCATTTGTCATGCGAACGACTAGATTTCCCGCATTAAATTGTTCAATATTGGCATAAGAAAAGGTTTGGATTTTACGGAAGGCATCCTCTCGAAGGTCAGATGAAACTCCTTGGGCAATATAGGCCGCAAGGACAACATTGAGCCCACCAGCAACCAGACCGACCACGGCCACACCAATCAACCAAACCCCTATACTATAAATAGCTTCATATTTTCCAGCAAGGAGGGCGTCTAACACTTCCTGCAGGTAACGCGGTTGCAAAAGTGAACTAGCAACCATCAAGCCTGTCATCAGGAGCGAAGCCAAGGCCTGCCACTTGTAGGTTTTTATTTTCTGAATCAGCATACTTTCTCCTTAAAAAATAGACAAAAGGGAGCGACAATGTGTCAGCTCCTTTTCATTCTGTTTGTGTGATGTTATTCTAGCAAAAAAGTGAGAACTTGTCAAAGAAGTCTCCTTGATATAGCTAGAATTACAAGTAATTCATTCTTTATAATTTTTGTTTTAACTCGACCAAGACATTCATAGCCTGCATAGGTGTCATGTTGTAAACATCCAGTTTAGACAATTCTGCTAGGATAGGATGCTCTTCTGCCGTATCAAAGAGTGAAATTTGTTCAGTGACAGCACTTGTTTGTCTCATAGGAACTGGACTTTCTGTCCCTTGATTCTCTAACTGAGTCAAAATCTTATCCGCCCTTGCTAAAAGGTCTGCTGGTAAGCCAGCAATCTTGGCAACATGGATACCGTAGGATTTATCGGCTGGTCCTGGTTCAATCTTGTGAAGGAAGGTGACCTGCCCATCCTGCTCCAAGGTTGCCACGTGGACATTGACCAAGTGTTGTAAACTAGACTCCAGACTAGTCAACTCATGGTAGTGGGTCGCAAAGAGGGTCTTAGCTCCGATGTGCTCATGGATATATTCGATGATAGACTGAGCAAGAGCCATCCCGTCATAAGTTGCAGTTCCACGTCCCAATTCATCAAAGAGAATCAAGGAATTTTTGGTTGCATGCGAAATGGCATTGTTGGCCTCCATCATCTCCACCATGAAGGTTGATTGACCTGAAACCAAGTCATCTGCTGCTCCGATACGGGTAAAGATAGCATCAAAAATAGGTAAATGGGCACTTTCTGCTGGCACATAAGAACCCAACTGGGCCATAACTGCCGTCATGGCTAACTGACGCATATAGGTTGACTTCCCACTCATGTTGGGCCCTGTAATCAGTTGGATACTGGTATCTTCTGCCATCTGAATCGTATTGGGAATATAGGTCTGAGCCCCCATAACCTTTTCAACGACAGCATGGCGCCCTTTCTGGATATCAATTCGTGAATCATCTCCGAATTCAGGTCGAATCAAATGCTGGGTTTCAGCTACAACCGCCAGACTTTGCAAGACATCAACTGTCGCAATTCCTTGAGCTAAAGCCTGCAAACGCTGGATATACTTGCTGACCTCTTCACGAATACGCATAAAAATTTCGTACTCTAGATTGGCTGACTTCTCACGTGCCTCCAACATGTCGCCTTCGATACGGGCCAATTCCTCAGTCCCAAAGCGTTCTGAGTTTTTCAGCGTTGCCTTGCGGAAAAAGTGAGCAGGCACATTTCCCAGTTGTGAATTGGTCACATGGAAATAGTAGCCATCCTTTTTATTGTAGTCAATCTTAAGCGTGCTGATACCAGAGTTTTCGCGTTCCTTAGCCTCAATCTCAGCAATCCAACCAGTCCCTTCTCTGAGAACGCGACGGTACTTGTCTAAAGTCTCATCAAATCCAGTCTGGATAATTCCCCCATCTGTAATCACATGAGGAGCTTCAGGAGCAATCGCTGCGCTAATCAAACTCTCCAACTCAGGGATTCCATCCAGTTGTGCGATGAGATAGGCTAGAGCAGGTTGCTCCATACCTTCTAAAATCGCACGAATTCGTGGCACACTAGACAAGGTAGTCGCCAACTGCAAGAGATCCTTGGGATTGGTTTTGCCAAAAGAAACCCGACTAGCCAAGCGTTCAATGTCATAAACACCCTTGAGACTGTCTGTCAAATCACTACGCTCAAAGAAATGGTCGAGAAAGACCTGCACCACTTCTTGACGCTGAACAATTCGTTCCTTATCAATCAAGGGGCGATGAATCCAAGACCGCAAGAGACGCATTCCCATAGCAGTTTTGGTTTCATCCAAAAGCCAGAAAAGACTGCCTTGCTTCTTGCCCGAACGAGCATTCTCAACCAAATCCAGACTAGCCTTGGTCGCATAATCCATCTGCAAGAAATCCTTGATTTCATAGCGGATAACAGGTTTGAGGTGGTTCAATTCCCTCATCTGAGTCCGATGAACATACTGGAGCAATTTACTAGATGCCTCTTGCTCCACAGATGCCAATCGTGAATCCAGTAAATGAAGGTCTTCAAAGCCTTCTTTTTCATAGGAAAGTACCAGATTCATCTGACGACTGAGGATTTGTTCTTCTTCCTCAGACAAGTCATAACCCAGCACCACTTCTCGAGCCTTGAGATTGCGGATTTCCCCACAAACTAGCGTGAAATCCAAAAGACCTGTCACATAAAAATCACCCGTCACCAGGTCCATATAAGCTAGACCAAATTGATTCCCATCACGGTCTATGGCAACCAAAAAATTATTCTGACTGTCCGGCTTACTGCTATCGACCACTGTCCCTGGCGTAATGACCTGAACAACCTCTCGTTTAACAACCCCAACTGCTTGTTTAGGATCTTCCATCTGTTCAGCAATGGCTACCTTATAGCCCTGCTCAATCAAGACATCAATATACTGCTGGGCAGAATGATAGGGGACACCCGCCATAGGAATCGGATTGTCGGCATTCTTGTTGCGACTCGTTAAGGAAATTTCCAGAATCTGCGCAGCATTGACCGCATCCTCATAAAATAATTCATAAAAATCACCCATCCGAAAGAGCAAAAAAGCATCTGGATATTGCTTTTTAATATCCACATACTGTTGCATGCCGGGTGATAGCTTTTCTGTCGCCATTTTCCGTCTCTCCTTGTCAAAAATAAGTCTTGAGAGCAACTCCCAAGACCTTACTTATCTTTCATCAAATCTAGCAAACGGTCTTCCATGAGTTTGGCAACGTGCTGGTCTCGACAAATGACCAATAAGGTATTGGCACCAGCAACTGTTCCTAAAATCCATTCATCCTTGTTTGCATCTACAATATTTGCCAAAACAGAGGCTTCGCCCAATTTGGTATGAAGCACCAAGGTAAACTCTGCTCTTGCAACACCTTCTAAATGATGAGACAAAAATTCCACCAAATCAATCTTTTCTGTCTCATTTGCTAGTACATAATACACCATATCATTTTTCTTGACCTTGGTCAAGCCGATTTCGCGCAAATCACGAGACAGGGTTGTCTGCGTCACAAAAACATTGTGCGCCTCCAACCGATCTTGAATTTCTTTTTGTGTACTTAATTTCTCCTCAGTAATCATTTTTTTTATTAACTGATGACGATCTCTTTTTCTCATAAAATCCTCTTATGTGAATATTTATAACTATTTTTATAACTATATTATACCAAAAAAATAGGAGATTTCAAAAATTTTTTCTTCTTTCTTTAAAATTGTGATAAAATAGTAGAAAAGTCCAAAAAGGAGCTCTTAATGAATACAAAAGAATTGATTGCTAGCGAATTGGCTAGCGTCATTGATAGCCTGGACCAAGAGGCTATTTTAAATTTACTGGAAACCCCTAAAAACTCAGAAATGGGAGACATCGCTTTCCCTGCTTTTTCACTTGCAAAAGTCGAACGTAAAGCACCTCAAATGATTGCGGCTGAACTAGCTGAAAAAATTAACAGCCAAGCCTTTGAAAAGGTTGTTGCAACAGGACCTTACGTTAACTTTTTCCTTGATAAATCTACCATTTCTGCTCAAGTATTGCAAGCTGTTATCACTCAAAAAGAACACTATGCTGACCAAACTATTGGCAAACAAGAAAATGTTGTGATCGACATGTCTAGTCCCAATATCGCTAAACCATTCTCTATTGGTCACCTGCGCTCAACTGTTATCGGAGATAGCTTATCACATATTTTCCAAAAAATCGGTTATCAAACGGTCAAGGTCAACCACTTGGGAGACTGGGGTAAACAGTTTGGGATGCTGATTGTTGCCTACAAAAAATGGGGTGACGAAGAAGCTGTAAAAGCTCATCCAATCGATGAACTCCTTAAACTCTATGTCCGTATCAACGCTGAAGCTGAAAATGACCCTAGCTTGGATGAAGAAGCACGCGAATGGTTCCGTAAACTTGAAAATGGAGATGAAGAAGCTCTCGCTCTTTGGCAATGGTTCCGTGATGAAAGTTTAGTGGAATTTAACCGCCTTTACAATGAATTGCAAGTCGAATTTGACAGCTACAATGGAGAAGCCTTCTACAACGATAAGATGGATGCAGTTGTAGACATTCTTTCTGAAAAAGGCCTTCTTGTTGAATCAGAAGGTGCCCAAGTTGTCAATCTTGAGAAATATGGAATTGAACATCCAGCCCTTATCAAGAAATCTGATGGAGCAACTCTCTATATCACTCGTGACTTGGCTGCAGCTCTTTACCGTAAAAACGAATACCAATTTGCTAAATCTATCTACGTCGTTGGTCAAGAACAATCCGCCCACTTTAAACAGCTCAAAGCTGTCTTGCAAGAGATGGGCTACGACTGGAGTGACGACATTACCCACGTTCCTTTTGGTTTGGTTACAAAAGAAGGGAAAAAACTCTCTACGCGTAAAGGGAATGTCATCTTACTAGAACCTACAGTTGCAGAGGCAGTTAGCCGTGCCAAGGCCCAAATCGAAGCTAAAAATCCTGAACTTGAAAATAAAGACCAGGTAGCCCATGCTGTCGGGGTAGGAGCCATTAAATTCTATGACCTCAAAACTGACCGTACAAATGGATACGATTTCGACCTAGAGGCTATGGTATCCTTCGAGGGGGAAACTGGACCTTATGTTCAATACGCCTACGCTCGTATCCAATCTATCTTACGCAAAGCGGATTTCAAACCAGAAACAGAGGCTAATTATAGCTTGAATGATGCTGAAAGTTGGGAAATCATCAAACTCATCCAAGACTTCCCACGTATTATCAACCGTGCGGCGGATAACTTTGAACCTTCTATCATTGCTAAATTTGCAATTAGCCTGGCTCAAGCCTTTAACAAATACTATGCACACACGCGTATCTTGGATGAAAGCCCAGAACGCGACAGCCGTCTAGCCCTCAGCTACGCAACCACAGTCGTTCTCAAAGAAGCCCTTCGCTTGCTTGGAGTAGAAGCGCCAGAGAAGATGTAAATCGCCAAAGTTACTTGATTGCGAAGCAATCTAAGTAACTAACGCCACATCCTATCAGGGATTTGGCTAGGCGCTTCACTAGTTCTGGGACATAAATATTATCGATTTATGTCCCAGAACGTCGTAACCAAAGATACTTGTCTAAACGCTTTACTAATTCATCTAACCCAATAATATCGATTTGGTTTGGTTCATGTCGTAATCTTCAAGTTACTTGATTGTAAAGCAGTCTAAGTATCTAAGACCAAATCCTATACGGATTTTGGTTTAGAGGTCTATCAAAAATCTTATCAAGTTTTGCTGACTTGTTCTGCTATATTGAATTGACTAACTCAATATACTCACTACTACTTCTTTATCATACAGGGAGATTTCCTATGAGCCAATATGCTTATATCCTCGTTGTAATTAGCTTGGTTTTCCTTTTTCTGCTCAATAAGTACGAGAAGGAGAGACTTCAAAGACTCTACCAAGAACAACTTTTGAAGGATGAAACATTTAGGGCTGACATCAAAGAGAAAATTCACACGACTGAAAATATCAATGATGTCATTGCTTACATCAATAAAACTTATCATCTGGGAATGTTGCTATCAAAAGACATTACAGATCAATTGAAATAAACCTAGCTATACTATAACTAAAATCAAAACCGAGACTATGAGTTTAATACTTCGTCTCGGTTTTTATATATTTTTCAAGTAACAAAGCCACCACTCCCCAGCAATGCAAGTGCAAAATCCCCTAGAATGTGATAAAATAAAAAGAGAACTCTATCAAGGAGGAAAACATGGAAAAACAAACCGTCGCCGTCTTGGGGCCTGGTTCTTGGGGAACTGCCCTTTCACAAGTCTTAAATGACAATGGACACGAGGTACGTATTTGGGGAAATCTTCCCGAGCAAATCAATGAAATTAATACACACCATACTAACAAACACTACTTTAAAGATGTCGTTCTAGATGAAAATATCATTGCCTACAGCGACTTATCAGAGGCACTGAAAGATGTAGATGCGATTTTGTTTGTTGTCCCAACAAAAGTGACACGACTTGTTGCCCAACAAGTTGCACAAACCTTAGATCATAAGGCTATCATCATGCACGCATCAAAGGGATTAGAACCTGATAGCCATAAACGATTATCAACCATTCTTGAAGAAGAAATTCCTGAACATCTCCGCAGTGATATTGTTGTTGTTTCAGGACCTAGTCATGCGGAAGAGACCATTGTGCGTGACCTAACTTTAATCACTGCTGCTTCTAAAGATTTACAAACAGCTCAATACGTTCAAGAACTCTTTAGTAATCACTACTTCCGACTTTATACCAATACGGATGTTATTGGAGTTGAAACTGCTGGTGCTCTTAAAAATATTATTGCTGTCGGTGCTGGAGCCTTACATGGTTTGGGATTTGGTGACAATGCTAAGGCAGCCATCATCGCTCGAGGCTTGGCAGAAATTACCCGCTTAGGAGTAGCACTTGGTGCCAGTCCATTGACCTATAGTGGCTTGTCTGGTGTGGGAGATTTGATCGTAACAGGGACTTCCATCCACTCTCGTAACTGGAGAGCCGGAGATGCTCTTGGTCGTGGAGAGTCTCTAGCTGATATCGAAGCCAATATGGGCATGGTGATCGAAGGAATTTCAACGACTCGAGCAGCCTATGAACTAGCGCAAGAACTTGGAGTCTATATGCCCATTACACAGGCCATTTACCAAGTTATTTACCACGGAACCAATATTAAAGATGCCATTTATGACATCATGAACAATGAATTTAAAGCAGAAAATGAGTGGTCTTGACCCTCTAAAGAAAGGATTCTTATGACATCAAAAGTTAGAAAGGCAGTTATCCCTGCCGCTGGACTTGGAACTCGATTTTTACCAGCAACCAAAGCACTTGCTAAAGAAATGTTGCCAATTGTAGACAAACCAACTATCCAATTTATCGTAGAAGAAGCTCTTAAATCAGGTATTGAAGATATTCTAGTTGTCACTGGTAAATCAAAACGTTCTATTGAGGACCACTTTGACTCAAACTTTGAGCTTGAATACAATCTTAAGGAAAAAGGCAAAACGGATTTGTTAAAATTGGTAGATGAAGCAACTGGTATGCGCCTCCATTTCATTCGCCAAACTCACCCTCGCGGTCTTGGAGACGCTGTCCTACAAGCCAAAGCTTTTGTAGGGAATGAGCCCTTCGTTGTTATGCTGGGTGATGACCTTATGGACATCACAAATGAGAATGCCGTTCCTTTGACAAAACAACTGATGAATGATTACGAAAAGACACACGCATCAACCATTGCTGTCATGCCTGTACCACACGAAGACGTTTCATCATACGGGGTTATCGCTCCTCAGGGTGAAGGAAGTAATGGACTCTATAGCGTTGAAACTTTCGTAGAAAAACCAGCTCCCGAAGATGCACCAAGTGATTTGGCAATCATCGGTCGCTATCTACTCACACCTGAGATTTTTGATATCTTAGAAAATCAAACTCCTGGTGCTGGAAATGAAATCCAACTTACTGATGCTATTGATACGCTCAATAAAACACAGCGTGTTTTTGCCCGTGAATTTACAGGAGCTCGTTACGACGTTGGGGATAAGTTTGGCTTTATGAAAACATCTATTGACTACGCCCTCAAGCACCCACAAGTCAAAGATGCCTTGAAAAATTACCTCATCCAACTTGGAAAAGAATTGGCTGAGAAGGAATAATACTCTTCGAAAATCTCTTCAAACCACGTTAGCTTCACCTTGCCGTAGGTATGGTTACTGACTTCGTCAGTTCTATCTACAACCTCAAAGCAGTGCTTTGAGCAGCCTGCGGTTAGCTTCCTAGTTTGCTCTTTGATTTTCATTGAGTATAAAACAAAAAAAGATAAGGTTCAAAAAATGCCTTATCTTTTTTCATTACACAAATTTTCATCCCATTCCCTTGTAGAAAAGCAAGACTGCGAGTACTACGAACAACACTAACGCTACCAGTCTCTGACTAGCGCTATACATCCGTCTTTCTCCTCTAACTGGAAAGATAACTGCTAGAAATGCGCCACCGACTGCACCTCCGATATGGCCTGCTAGACTGATTCCTGGAATCAGAACACTTCCAATAATGTTAACCACAAAAAGTGTCAGATAAGATTGCCCTAGCTGTTGAATATAGGGGTTGCGAGTGGCATAGCGAAGAATGATAATCGCGGCAAATAGTCCGTAAAGAGAGGTGGATGCTCCTGCTGCTAAGGATTTAGGACTAAATACAAAAACAAAGAGATTGCCCATCATTCCTGATAAAAGATAGAGAAAGAAAAACTTCTTGGATCCGAAAATTTCCTCTACTTGTCTACCAAGATAATAAAGGGAAAGCATATTAACAATGAAATGCTCCCACCCAATATGAACAAAAATGGCAGAGAAGAGACGCCAAACCTGCTCAGGAAAGAGGCGAATGACAGGCCCATACATGGCTCCAAATCGAAATAGGGTATCTGCCCTGTAAAAGTTTCCCCCTGTGGTCACCAACATTAGTAGAAATACCAAGGCCGTCACTAAGAGAAAGAAACTCGTCACAGGGTAACGCCTATCAAAGATTTCTTTCATCAATCAGAACCTCCTCAACAGGAATATCATGATTTTCAGGAATAAAGTCCTGAATTTGACAAGGATATATCGTACTCAAAGTATGACCAGAAAAATATTCCAGATAGCGGTCATAATAACCTCCGCCGTATCCAATCCGATATCCTTCCGTCGTAAAAGCCAGACCAGGAACATGAATCAAATCAATCTGAGAGGCATCCACTACTTCCAAATCTCCCTGTGGTTCCAGTAATCCAAAGGAAGTTTTTACCAACTGCTGTGGATCATAGACCACAAAGTCCATGCGCCCCTTGGGACAGGTTTTAGGTATCAGAACATTCTTGCCGTCCTTCAACGCCTGCTCAATCAGTTCCTGCGTTTGAAACTCATGAGGAAAAGAAAGGTAGGTTGCGATGACCTTGGCTTCTTGGTAAAAGGGATGCTTTAAAAATCGCTCGGTTAAAGCTTGATCCATAGCCTGTTTTTGCTCTCGAGGCAAAGCCTTCATTTTTTGCAAGACTTGCTTGCGTGATTCTGCTTTCATAGACTATTCCTCTACTCTGCTACCTTCTTTTTCAGGAAACTAGAGACCGCATCCACCCCAATAGCTAACGCCTCTTCCTTGGGACTCATCTGAGGGTGATGAAGGGCATAGGGACTATCTATACCAAGCCAAAACATAACACCATCAACCTTTGAAAGGAGATAACCAAAGTCCTCACCTGTCATAGCAGGTTCGATATCAATCAGCTCGATTCCGTCTTTTTCTTCAAAGAAGTCCATTAGTTCACGCGCCAAAGCTGGATTATTCTCAACAGGCAGATAACCACCTTGCTTGAGTTCCACTTCGACTTCCATATCAAAGGCTGCTGCAACTCCTTCTGCAACTGTTTTGACCCTCTTTTGCACCAAGAGACTCATATCCTGTGTCAAGGCCCGAATGGTTCCATGCAAAAAGGCTGTGTCTGTGATAACATTGTTGGTTGTTCCAGCCTGAAAAACACCAAAGGTCACCACTGCTCCCTCGATTGGGTTAACATTGCGGCTGACAACTGACTGCACCTGGGTCACAAAGTAACTAGCAGCCACCAAGGCGTCATTAGCTTCATGTGGAAAAGCTGCGTGGCCACCTTTGCCTTTGAAACGAATCTTCACCTCGCAAGTTCCTGCAAAGAGAGTGTGTGTATTGGTCGCAATCTGACCAACCTTCAAATCTGGTCGAACATGAAGCCCATAAAACTGATCTGGCAACCAGTCTCCAAAAGCGTCATCCTCATACATGAGCATGCCACCAGCTTCATTTTCTTCAGCAGGTTGAAACAGGAAGAGCAGATTATTCTTAGGTTGCTCCTCAAGGGCTCGCTCAAGACAGCCCAAAGCAATAGTCATGTGGAAATCATGGCCACAAGCATGCATACGACCTTGGTGCTGAGAGACGAAAGGAAGGCCTGTTTGCTCGATGATCGGCAGACCATCAATATCTGTTCTCCAACCAATAGTACGCTCTGGCTGACTTCCCTGCAAGTAAACCAAAATACCTGTCCGCCAAGTACGAACTTGAACAAAGTCCTTGCCTGCAGTCAATTTCTCAATCACATCTAGCAAATAAGCATGAGTCTTGAACTCCTCCAAGCCAATCTCTGGAATCTGGTGCAAATCTCGTCTAGTCTGAATCAAATCTAACATCTATCTGTCCTCCGATATAGCAGAAAGAGGCTGGAAGAAGGGTTCCGCCTCTTTATTACTTTTACAATTATAAGGTACGAAGCGCATCCTCTAGCGCTGTTTTTTGTTGGGTTTGGGCATCAATCTCTTTGATAATACGAGCTGGAACACCTGCTACTACCACGTTTTCTGGGACATCTTGGGTAACGATAGCTCCTGCTGCGACAACTGAACCACTACCGATTTGAACTCCTTCAATAACCACTGCATTAGCACCGATAAGAACATTGTCTCCAACACGGACTGGTTCTGCGCTAGCTGGCTCAATCACACCTGCAAGAACGGCACCTGCACCAACGTGACTGTTTTTCCCAACGATAGCACGACCACCAAGGATAGCCCCCATGTCAATCATGGTTCCTGTACCAATTTCAGCACCGATATTGATAACTGCTCCCATCATGATAACAGCATTGTCACCAATTTCAACCTGATCACGGATAATAGCACCTGGCTCGATACGAGCGTTGATAGCACGTTTATCTAGCAAAGGAACTGCAGAATTACGAGCATCTTGCTCAACAACATAGTCTTGATTTTCTACTAAACCATCGAGAAGCGGAGCCACGTCCTTCCAGTCTCCAAACAGGACATTTCCTAGTTTAACAACAGATCCAGGTACAGCAGTTGCGAGTTGTCCCTCAAAGGTTACTTTAACACTGGTTTTCTTTTCAGCATTGGCGATAAATTGGATAATTTCTTGAGCGTTCATTTTTGTGGCAGTCATAGGCGCCTCCTAGTTCATTTTAATGATACCTATTCTACCAAAAAAGACCTCAAATTTGAAGCCTTTTTGTTTGTTTTTAGGTATGATTTTTAGGGATGTGAGATAAAACGTGCTGTCGGTAAAAGCAAGCCCCTACCGATACAACCTAAAAACACTCTTCACAACTATCTCCCCGTGTTTTATTGACTATTCTAGTATAGCACACTTTTAGAATTAAGAAAAGACTTTTTATTTACTTTCTTTCGCTTCTTCTATCGATAGGAAAATCATGGGCAAAATAATCAAGGCCATAGCTAGAAGAAGGGACCAATCCACTACCAATCCTAAAAACAAAACACTCAAAAGGGCAGAAGAGAGAGGTTCACTGGCACTGATAACGGAAACCACCAAGGGAGAAACCAAAGACACAGCCTTCATGGAAATAAAAAAAGCAAAAGCCGTTCCAAAGAAAGCAATAGTGAGGCAAATCAAGATACTCCAAATATCAAGAGTAAAGGAAAGCTGATAAACCGGCGAGAGGACATTGCTAAATAAACCGGCCAAAATCATCCCCCACCCAACCGTGGGTACAAAACCATAGCGCTTCGCGAAAGGTTGGGGCAAGATAACATTAAACATAACACCCATGGCACTCAGCAGACCTGTTACAAGGGCTAGTGGCGTCATGGATAACTGAGAGAGATCTCCCTTTGTCGCCATCAAGCAAACACCCAGCATAGCAACCAAAACATAGAAAATAGCGCTTTTTGACGCTCGTTTTTGATAAACCAAGCGATTGTAAAAGAGGATAAAGACAGGACTGATAAACTGTAAAATAGTTGCTGTCGCTGCATTTGAATATTCTACGCAGAGGTAGAAAAAATACTGGACTGAAAAAATCCCCAAAATAGCATAGGCCAAAAAGGGCAGGTAATTTTTCTTATCTCGCCAAATATCTAGCACTTGCGATTTTAATTGCATTGCTGACCAAATGAGCACAAGACTCCCTGCCAGTGTCAAACGCATAGAGGTAATCCAGCCAGAGGACACTTGATAATGAGTAAAGAAATATTCTCCTAAAATTCCACAGATTCCCCATATTAAGCCGGATAGAAGCGAATAAATGGTTCCTTTAATAATCTTTTTCTGATACTGATTCATACCTTTATTGTAACACGAAAGGAAAAAAGAAAAAAGTGGCAATCCATTGATTAGCCACTTCATTTAGAAAAGTTTAAAGGACTTATCGTCTCGTCCTTGAAGAGGGTCGTGT
Source organism: Streptococcus mitis (assembly GCA_018364455.1). Taxonomy (GTDB): domain Bacteria; phylum Bacillota; class Bacilli; order Lactobacillales; family Streptococcaceae; genus Streptococcus; species Streptococcus mitis_BR. The sequence goes on from JAGZLW010000028.1 coordinate 20,339, forward strand.
AGCACTTGAGTTATTGCTATCGCTAGAGCTACTACTTGAACTGCTGGAGCTTGATGGAGTTGGTAGACTCCCCACGATGCTAGACCAAGCATTCTGATAATCCGCATCACTTCCACCAATAGCAAAGCGATAACTGGTCGTTGGCGCTCCTGCCTTATTAGCCCAATAGCTGGTAACAGTCGAACCTGTGACCTCTACTTCTTTTCCTTCAACAGAAACCTTCCCTGGTTTTTGACCTGTTGATTTCAAGACTTCGGATTTTACTACACTAGGATCTAAAGCGAAGCGCTCGTTCCCCCAAATGCTTGGGGAGGCTTGCTGAATCGCATTTACCAGATGAGCCATGTAATTAGAGTTATTGGAATAACCTGCTCTACGTGACAATGAATGGTTATCATCATGCCCAATCCAGCCACCTAGGGTTAATCTAGGTGTCGAAAGCATGAGCCACATATTTTCGTCTTGGTTGGTTGTCCCAGTCTTCCCAATCCAATCTGCATTAGCTAAAGTAGGATTTAAAGAAGTCAGGTTAGTCTTGAAGGTTGTTGTCACACGAGAGGATAGAACTTCTCGCAACAATCCTTGCATAATTGTCGCAGTAGCTTTTGAATAGACTTGAACCGGTTTATCCTGATACTCATAAACTACTCTACCATCTGCTGCTTCAATTTTAGAAATTACATGTTTTTTATGATATAGACCATTATTTGCTAGAGTCTGATAGCCATTGGTATGCTGGGCAACTGTGACCTCAATACCACCACCCATTGGCAGACTCTCAATACCGTACTCAGGAATCTCGTAGCCCATCTTTTCCATATAACCCTTGACATCAACACCCTTTTCACGGAGCATACGATAGGTCCAGTAAGCCGGGATATTCCATGAATAGTTCAAGGCTTCTCCCAAGGTCATCATTCCTGTCCCCTTGCTATTAGCATACATAATTGGGTTGCCATTGGCAAAGTTTGTTGGATAGTTAGACAGAATCGTCTCACTTCCCATCAAGCCCTGGTCAATAGCAATACCGTAGGCCAGCAAAGGTTTGGTAGTAGAAGCTGGTGAACGTTTGGTATCAAAGGCATGATTGTTTTGATTTTCTTGATAATTGCGACCACCTACAAAGCCTAGAATAGCACCTGTTTGGTTGTCCATCAAGACATTCCCTACTTCTACACGACCAGTTCCGTCGTCTAAAAGATAACCATAGTCAGCAACCGCATTTTGCATGGCAGAATGAATTTTCTGGTCTATGGTAGTAGTAATCTTATAACCACCATTTTCAATCTCCTTGGCCGCCAAGTCGCGATAAAACTTCTGAGTTGCCTCATTTTTCAACTCCTTAGCGGAGACATTGTCTCTCTGAGCTAGATAGTCATACATACGTTCCTGAGCTTCTGCCAAGGCTGTAAAGTATAAATAGCCGCGGGACACACCTGTGACTGTAGCTGAAGGGAGAAAGTCCTGTTTAAGATCGTAATCCTTATACTGAGAATACTCGTCTTTGCTTAAGGCACCTGTGCGATACATACTATAAAGAACTGCCTTAGCCCGTCTCAAGCCAATTTCTAAGTCTTCATCACTCTTCAACTCTCCAGTATTTTCATAGGGGGAATAGGTAATGGGACTCTGTGGAAGTCCTGCTAAAAATGCTGCTTGAGGAACCGTCAACTGACTCGCATCTACACCGAAAATCCCCTCGGCTGCCTGCTGAGCTCCTGCAATATTCTGCCCCTTATTATTTCGACCAAACGGAGCCACATTGAGATAGGTCGTTAAAATCTCGTCTTTATTCATGGCGCGTTCCAAGGCAAGAGCATCCACAATCTCTGTCGCCTTACGAGCCAAGGTCGGCGCATCCCCAACCACCTGCTGTTTAATCAGTTGCTGGGTCAAGGTTGAACCCCCACTAGAGGAACCCAAACCTACAAATTTCCCCAAGGTCGCACGAATCACCGCCTTGGGCACTACACCCTTATGTTCTTTAAAGTGTTCATCTTCCGTCGCAATGATAGCCTTCTTCAGATTTTCCGAAATTTGCTCAGATGAGATAGAAGTGCGCAACAAATCACTCTCTATGGAGGCAATCACCGTCCCATCCGCATAGGTAATCTCTGAAATAGAAGAGATGTCCTTGACCTGATGTACCAATTCTTCTGTCTGAGGCACCCGAACCTTGTCAAATAAGGCCACCCCGTACCCCAAAGCAATCCCAGCTCCCAACATTCCTCCTAGAAAACCGAGGATAAAGAGTAAGTTAAATAAGGCTTTTATACTCAGTAAAATAGCTGGAAAAATAGCTGGCTTCTCTAAGGATTTAGATTTTTGGACACTTGAACCTTTCTTGACCGGCCTATCTGATTTTTTATTTTTTTGTTTTTGCTGGAAAAATTCCAGCATTTTTCGTTTTAATTCATTTAATTGATTTTGCATGGATTTCCTCACTCTATCTATTATACCACAAAAGGGAAACTTTCAATAAAATAGCCACTTTCTTCCCTATTCTGCTAGGCTATTGCCCAAGTTTGTGATACAATAGTTAGAAACAATAATTTTAAAAAGGAGAAAAGACACATGCACATTTTTGATGAGCTAAAAGAGCGTGGTTTGATATTTCAAACGACTGATGAAGAAGCTTTGCGTAAAGCCCTAGAAGAAGGTCAAGTTTCTTATTATACTGGCTACGATCCAACTGCTGACAGCCTTCACCTAGGCCACCTTGTCGCAATCTTGACAAGTCGTCGCTTGCAGCTAGCAGGTCACAAACCTTATGCGCTCGTTGGCGGTGCTACAGGTCTCATCGGAGATCCGTCCTTCAAAGATGCTGAACGTAGTCTCCAAACAAAAGACACAGTAGATGGCTGGGTCAAGTCTATCCAAGGACAACTTTCTCGTTTTCTTGACTTTGAAAATGGCGAAAATAAAGCTGTCATGGTCAACAACTACGACTGGTTTGGCAGCATCAGCTTCATTGA
>JAGZLW010000029.1 GCA_018364455.1 Streptococcus mitis
GATTTTTATCTCTCTGAACATCAAAAAAGAAAGGACGAAATTTGTCCTTTCTCGAGCTTAGCTTTTCATCAACCCACTACAGTTGACAAAGAGCCAAAAAGAACCGTAAAAAAGAACGTAAAAAGAAGCCTTTCGGCTTCCCTTCTTACAAGACTTTTGCTGAAGTACGAGTAATTTCTTCTACTTGAATATTCTCTGATTCAAATTTTTCTTTCAAGGCTGGTAAATCAATTGAGCCATCGATTTGAACTTCGATAATCACCTTACCATCTTTACGCGGAATATTTACTGTATGAGAGATATTCAAATTTTCTTCTGCAATCAAAGAAACAATCTTTCCGAGGACACCAACTTCATCTTCTGTAACAAAACGCACACGAATTCCTTCTTCACCATAACCAGCAATTTCAAGAAAGGCTTGGAAAACGTCACGGTCCGTAATAACTCCGTATACTTGATGATTATCTACGACAGGAAGAATACCAATCTTGTTTTTCAACATCAGATAAGTTGCATCCTCTAGACTCGCATAGCCTGAAACAGTGACAACATCGCGAATCATGACATCTTTTACTTTTGTCTTATTTAGAAGATAATTCATCTCATAGATAGAAAGACTGGTTGCTTGTGATGGACTAGCTTGGGCAATGGTGCCCTCAGTCACCAAACCAACCAATTGATCATTTTCGATAACAGGCAAGCGGTGCAACCCTTGCTCTCTCATCAAATCTGCTGCATGAGATACTGTTGTATCTGGACTAATATACACTACCTTGCGGGTCATAAAATCTTTAACTGCCATGAGACTTCTCCTTTTCTATTCTTATCCTATTATACAATCTTTTTGTAAATCCATCAAACGCTTACATTTCTTTTTCAAAATTCAGAAAAGTATGAATAAGCTAGCAAAAAGAGCTCTAAAATCGAGCTCTGTGAATGAAGGATAGGTACGCTTCATTCGATTTTATTTCAATTATCAGAAGCTAACCTTCCAGTGCAGATGAGAATTGCTTCGCAATCTCTATCCACCGATTAAAAAGGTCCCCCGGACTATAATGATGATTGCTTCGCAATCTTCATTTGCAACCTAAACTAGTCTACCAGACTATGCGATGATTGCTTACGCAATCTTCATCCGCCGACTAAAAAGGTCCCCCGGACTATAATGATGATTACTTCGTAATCTTTATCTGCAACCTAAACTAGTCTACCAGACTATGCGAAGATTGTTTTAGCCACCTAGGTATGCTTTTCTGACTTCTTCTGATGAGGCGAGTTCTTTTCCTGTTCCTGATAGGACGATTTTTCCTGTTTCCAATACATAACCTCGGTCAGAGATTGCAAGTGCTTTATTGGCATTTTGTTCAATCAAGAGGACAGTTGTCCCTTGCTTCTGGATATCTTGAATGATATCAAAAATCTCTTGAATAAAGATTGGGGCAAGTCCCATTGATGGTTCATCTAAAAGAAGAAGTTTTGGTGTTGACATAAGAGCGCGTCCCATGGCAAGCATTTGTTGTTCCCCCCCTGAAAGAGTAGCTGCATCTTGGTTCTTCCGTTCTTCAAGACGAGGAAAGCGTGAGAAAACTTTTTTCAAGTTAGCTTGATTTTCTTCACGATTTTTCTTTAAGAAAGCTCCCATTTCTAGATTTTCCAAGACGGTCAAGCCAGGGAAGACGTGGCGTCCTTCTGGTACTTGTGAAAGGCCACCTGCTACAATTTTCTGAGCCGGCATTTTTTGGATTTCTTGACCTAAAAATTCAATCTTTCCTGAGCTTGGTCTAACTAGACCTGACAAGGTACGGAGAATGGTTGTTTTACCTGCACCATTGGCACCGATAAGGGAAACGACTTCTCCTTCATTCACTTCAAAGCTTACATCACGGACTGCTTGGATCATACCGTAATGTACAGAAAGATTATCAACTTTTAACATAGACATTAGGCTTCACCTCCTAAATAAGCTTCGATAACGCGTTTATTGGTCTTAATTTCGTCTGGAGTTCCCTGAGCAATCAAACGACCATATTCAAGTACGTAGATACGTTCTGTTACTTCCATTACCAGATTCATATCGTGTTCAATCAGCATGATCGTAATCTTAAATTCATCTTTGATACGACGAATTAACTCAGTCAATTCAGCTGTTTCCTGTGGGTTCATACCTGCTGCTGGTTCATCTAAGAAGAGAATTTTAGGTTCCGTAGCGAGGGCACGAACAATTTCCAAACGACGTTGTTGTCCGTAGGCAAGATTTTTAGCAAGCGTTTCTGCATCACCATCTAAATCAAAGATTTTAAGCAATTCCAAAGCCTTAGCCTTTAATTCTTTTTCACTCTTGTAAAAAGCTGGTAGGCGTAAGAAACTAGCAAAAACATGTTGTTTGTGATGGTTGCCAAAGGCAATCAAAACATTGTCCAAAACGGTTAAATCTTTAAAAAGACGGATATTTTGAAAAGTACGTCCAAGTCCCAAAGAAGCAATCTTATAAGGTGCCTTTCCATTCAAAAGGTGACCATCTAGTGTTACTGTTCCCTCACTTGGTTCATAAACACCCGTCAAGAGGTTGAAAAGGGTGGTTTTCCCAGCTCCATTTGGACCGATTAGTCCAACCAATTCCCCTTCGTTCAATTCAAGAGTCACATCTCCAACAGCTGTTAGACCGCCAAAATGTTTGGTTAACTGTTTTACTTCAAGTAATGCCATTAGTTTTGTTCCTCCTTCTTAGATTTTTTAAAGAAACGTGATAGGCTCAATTCCCATGTTCCAAGGAGTCCACCTGGTCTGAAAATCATTACCAATACCAAGGCCAAAGCGTAAATAATCATACGCACACTAGCAACATCTTGGAGAAGCATATTCAAAATTCCCAAAACAATAGCTGAAACAATGGCACCTGTAATGGAACCAAGTCCACCAAATACAACAATAATCAAAACGTTGATTGAGTTGATGAAAGTGTAATCTTTCGGTACAACAGACCCGATAAATCCAGCCTGAAGTGACCCTGCAATACTTGCAGTAATAGCACCAAAGACAAAGGCGATGATTTTAATTTTAGTCGTATTAACCCCAACTGACTCAGCAGCGATTTCATCCTCACGAACGGATAGGGTTGAACGACCAATTGGACTACGCAAGAAGTTCAAGGTTGCAATGGTTGTAATCACGACAAAGAAGTAAACCATTTGCCAAGTTGTAAAGTTAGGAATTCCTAAGATACCTGCTGCACCATTTGTAAGGCTTCCACCATTGATGATAAAGATACGGATAATTTCAGAAACACCTAGAGTCGCTACCGCAAGATAGTCCCCCTTCAAACGCAAGGTTGGAATGCCGACAAACAAGGCAACCGCTCCTGAAAGCAAAGCTCCTACCAGCATAGCTCCAAAGAAGGCACCGTAGGTTGGTGATTTAGAACCAATAATAGCTGCTGCATAGGCACCAATCGCCATGAAACCAGCATGACCAAGTGAAAATTGTCCTGAAAAACCAACGATTAAGTTAAGACCAACAGCCAGAATAATATTAATTCCGATTTGTTGTAAAATCTGTACATAGAATAGATTGAGTACTCCGACTGAAACCAGTACACTAATCAAGCCATAGCCAGCTAACAAAAGGAGTAACCATAGAATATTAACTTTTAAATTTTCTTTCATCGCTTACACCTTCTCTTTCACATTTTTACCAAGGATACCAGCTGGGCGGACAATCAAGATCAACAACAAGATTCCATAAACAATGGCATCACGGAAGTCTGACATCCCAAAGGCTGTCGCAAAGGTTTCCAATAGACCAATCACAAAACCACCAAGAGCCGCACCAGGAATAATTCCGATACCACCAAGTACTGCGGCAACGAAAGACTTAAGACCTGGAGTAACCCCCATCAAAGGCTCAAGAGAGTTATAATAAAGGGCAATCAGAACACCAGCCGCACCCGCAAGAGCAGAACCCAAAGCGAAGGTAAAGCTGATAGTACGATTTACATTGATCCCCATCAATTGCGCCGCATCGCTATCTACAGATACAGCACGCATGGCTTTCCCCATCTTAGTCTTTTGGACAATGACCTGTAACAAAATCATCAAAATCAAGGAAATGGCCAAAATCATTAACTGAACGTTTGTTAGACTAATTGGACCTAAATCATAGCGAACTGTTTGAATAGCTTGAGGAAAGGCACGTGTATTGGCACCAACCAGATAGACCATTCCATATTCCAATAGGAAAGAAACCCCAATAGCTGTAATCAAAACAGCAATACGAGTAGAGTGGCGCAAAGGTCGGTAAGCAAGGAACTCAATCACGACACCAAGAATGGCTGTCGCTAGCATAGCTACAATAAGCGCTACAAAGAAATTCATTTGGAAAGAATTAATCAAGAAATAACCGATAAAGGCTCCCATCATATAAGTATCACCGTGGGCGAAGTTGATGAGCTTGATAATTCCATAAACCATGGTATATCCTAGGGCTAACAGCGCATAAACACTACCTAGAATCAAACCATTTACTAGTTGTTGGAGCATAAGATTCACTCTTTCTATTTATAATTTCGAGGATTTTTCCTCAATTTTTGATAGGTTCTTATACTCAATGAAAATCAAAGAGCAAACTATGAAACTAGCCGCAGGTTGCTCAAAGCACTGCTTTGAGGTTGTAGATAAGACTGACGAAATCAGTCACATATATAATCCAAGGCGACGTTGACGCGGTTTGAATTTGATTTTCGAAGAGTACTAAACATCGAAACAGGGAGTGAGTCAACGGCTCATTCCCTATTTCAACATTTTTCTATTATGGTTTTACAACTTCTGCTGCTTCAACCTTACCATTGTTCATGGTCATCATGTAAGCAGTTTTGACTGTGTTGTGGTCTGCATCGAAGCTTGTTTGACCAGTTACACCTTCAAAGTTTTTTGTTTTAGCAAGGTTATCCTTGATTTCACCTGAGTTTTTGGCACCTTTTGCTGCATTTGCTACAAGGTGAACTGAGTCATAAGCCAAGGCTGCAAATGTTGAAGGCTCTTCATTGTACTTAGCACGGTATGCGTCAAGGAAGGCTTTTGCTTTAGCTGAAACTTCTACAGTAGTTGAGAAGCCTGAGATAAAGTAGATGTTTGATGCTTTTTCAGCAGTTGCTTGTTGTACAAACTCTTCACCGTTGAATCCATCACCACCAACGATTGGTTTATCAATTCCCATACCACGCGCTTGGTTTACAATTTTACCAGCTTCAGTGTAGTAACCTGGGACGATGATAGCATCAAAGTCTTTCCCTTTCATTTTTGTAAGGGCTGCTTGGAAGTCTGTGTCGCCTGCTACGAAAGTTTCATCTGCAACGATTTCACCTTTGTAAGCTTCACGGAAGGCTTTGGCAATACCTTTAGCATAGTCGCTGGCATTGTCAGTGTAAAGAACAACTTTCTTAGCTTGCAATTTTTCAGAAACATAGTTTGAGATAATTTTTCCTTGGAAGCTATCTTGGAATGTTCCGATAAAGAGGTAATCTTGACCTTTAGTCAATCCATCTTGAGTCGCACTTGGCGAAATCAATGGAACACCTGCTTTTGTAGCGTTAGCTACCGCAGCTGCAGTTGCACCAGATGTCGCAGGTCCTACGATTGCTGATACTTTAGATTGGGTTACAAGGTTAGTTGTTACTGAAGCCGCCTCAGCTGTTTCAGATTTGTTATCTTTATCGACTACTTCGATTTGTTTTCCATCGATACCACCTGCTGCATTGATTTCATCAACAGCAAGTTGGGCACCTTTTTGTTCAGATGTACCGTAGGCTGCTACGGCACCAGTTTCTTCAAAGTTAAATCCGATTTTGATTGTCTTTTCATCTACTGAGTTACCAGCAGCGTTTGACGCTCCAGACTTCACTTCTCCACAGGCTGCAAGAAGTGCTACACTTGCAAGCGCCACAAACGATAGGGCAAATTTTTTCTTCATCTTTTTTTGTCTCCTTATTTCTTAAATAGCATGTTAAGAATATACCGAATTATCAGAAAATTGTCAACACTTTTCTTGAACTTTTTCGATGATAACGTTTTCCTCTCGATGAAGATTGCCCACAAAGGGTGTTTCCAGCTCTTGGATATGACAAACCCTGACTTTTTTTATAAACTTTTCCTTGCCCAAGCGCCCGACCAATTGCTCCATTTCTTGAGTTGGAACATAGAGTTGTAAGTAACGATGTTTCTTGGAATGATAGGTAATATCTCCATAATCCTGCAATTTTTTGGCATCACGATTATAGTAAAGATAGATAATCAAGCCAGATCGTTTGACTTTTTCAAACATGATAAATCCTCTTTCTAAGAAATCTCTCACTATTATACCAAAAAAAGCAAACCCAGTCGAGTTTGCCTTCTTTCATCATTAATTCAATGAATTGTTGGCCATGATTTCATCAATAAAGCCATATTCAAGTGTTTCTTGGGCGCTCATCCAGTTATCTCGTTCTGCATCTGCATGGACTTTTTCGATTGACTGACCTGAATTTTCAGCCAATATTTTTTCCAAGATGTTACGAGTTTTAAGCAAGTGTTCTGCAGCGATCGCCATATCAGTTTGTTGGGTACCACCACCTGTACCACCCATCGGTTGGTGAATCATATACTCTGCATTTGGAAGCATGAAACGTTTACCTTTTGCTCCACTTGACGCGATGACAGTCCCCATAGATGCAGCCATCCCCATAACGATAGTTTGGACATCTGCCTTGATAAAGTTCATGGTATCAACGATTGCCAAACCAGCTGAAACAGAACCACCAGGTGTATTGACATAAAGGTAAATATCTTTTGTACTATCTTGGGCATCTAAGAAAAGCAATTGGGCAATAACAGAGTTAGCCATATTGTCTTCAACGGGACCTGTCAGCATAATGATGCGGTCTTTGAGAAGACGTGAGTAAATATCGTAGGAACGTTCTCCACGGCTTGTTTGTTCAATAACTACAGGAATCATTTATTTCTCCTTTTGAGTTTTAATTTTGTTGGTCAAATGACTGAAGATAAGACTATTATAATATCTTGGTCAAAAAAGGTCAAATTTTTGCTCTGTTTTCATTAGACAGAAACAAAAATTCAACCTCCTTTCGTGACTGGAAATCCTTTTCCAAGTCAATCTCTTTTTAATTCTATTTTGTACCGAACAAGCGGTCCCCAGCATCTCCAAGACCTGGAACGATATAACCGTGTTCGTTCAAACGTTCATCCAAGGCTGCTGTAAAGATTTCTACATCTGGATGAGCTTCTTGAAGAGCTTTTACACCTTCTGGTGCTGATACAAGGCAGACAAATTTGATATTTGATGCGCCACGTTTTTTAAGAGAATCAACAGCCAAGATTGCTGAACCACCTGTTGCCAACATTGGGTCTACCACAAAAATTTGACGTTGGTCAATATCTTCAGGCAATTTCACCAAGTACTCAACTGGTTGAAGCGTTTCTTCATCACGGTACATACCGATGTGGCCAACTTTAGCAGCTGGAACCAAGCTCAAAAGTCCATCAACCATCCCGATACCTGCACGCAAGATTGGAACGATAGCCAATTTCTTACCTGCCAATTGTTTTTGAACTGTTTTTGTGATTGGTGTTTCGATTTCCACATCTTCTAGTGGAAGATCACGAAGTACTTCATATCCCATCAACATTGCAATCTCATCTACTAGCTCACGGAAAGCTTTTGTAGAAGTATCTGTACGACGTAAGATTGACAATTTGTGTTGAATCAGTGGATGATTAATAACTTCAATTTTTCCCATTTTTGGAATTCCTTCTTTCAATTTATTCTTCTTATTATACCAAAAAACGGTTTAAAAATCTTTCTAAACCATTTATTTTTGATAATTTTTACATTAAATCTGCCTCTTTAAGAGCAGACTGTACGGTCTCAAGTGGTAAATGGGTCAATTCTGTCCCTTTTTCTTGATAAAGGTATTGGGCATAGTCATCCATTCGGTACTGGTTGATATAAACCACGCGCTTACAGCCGACCTGCAGCAATTGCTTGGTACAGTTCAGACAAGGAAAATGGGTCACATAGGCTGTAAAACCTTTAGGAACACCACGTTCAGCCCCTTGGAGAATTGCATTAACCTCAGCGTGAAGGGTGCGAACACAGTGGCCTTCAATGACCAGACATTCGTGGTCAATACAATGCTCAGTCCCTGACACCGAACCATTGTAACCAGTGGAAATTACCTTATTATCCTTTACCAGAATTGCGCCCACTTTGGCACGTTTACAAGTGGAACGATTGGCAATCAGTAGGGCTTGGGCTGCAAAATACTCATCCCAGGCTAGTCTTTTTTCAGTCATATCTCTTCTCCTTTTTCTCTATTTTTTAAAAAATGGTAACCGTAAGTCCGCAATCTTTTCAGCTGGTACCTTCATGCCATCCTTGATCCATTTTAAAAGGACAGAAACGATGGCTGAACTCCAAAAAGAATGAAGATAAGAGCTGACACCTTTTGATTTTCCATGGTATTTTTCTAGAAATTCCTGCATGGCTTGGACAAAGATTTTTTCCAGATGGTAATCCAAGGCAAGTTGAATCACTCTGGCCTCCTTTCTTGCCTCCCGGAAAAGGTGAACCCAGACCAGATAAAGATCTGTTTTTAGATCGTAATGATGCAGCTGTTCCATGATATTATGGACAGTTCGTTTAAAGACACTCTCTAAAATTTCCTCTTTGGAATCATAATTGCGATAAAAGGCCGCACGCGAAACGCCTGCACGTTTGACCAATTCAGAAATACTAATCTTGGTCAGATCCTTTTTTTCCAAGAGTTGCAAGAGGGCTGTTTCGATGGCTTCTCTGGTTAATAAATTGGATTCTTGGTTTGATTTTCTGAGATTTTCAAGAGACTTTTCAGAGATTCTACGTTCAGACATAACATTTTCTTTCTACTTGTCACAACAGACCGATGAGGCTTTTGTTTCAAGGGCTTTCATGATATAATTGTAAAAAAAGACAGAACCTTTGTCAATGTATAACTGACAAAGATGGAGAATTTCTATGACTTGGAAGATTGTTGCTGACTCTGGTTGTGATTATCGTCAGCTGGCAACACCAGCTATTGACACGACCTTTGTAAGTGTCCCCTTAACCATTCAAGTAGCTGATCAGGTCTTTGTTGATGATGCCAGTCTTGACATTGATCAAATGATGGAAACCATGTATGCAACTGCAGAAGCTTCAAAATCAGCTTGTCCAAGCCCAGATGATTATTTGCGAGCATTTGAAGGTGCCAAAAACATTTTCCTAGTAACCATCACGGGTACTCTTTCTGGCAGCCACAATAGTGCTCAACTAGCTAAGAATATTTATCTGGAAGAACATCCTGATACTAAAATTCATGTAATTGATAGTTTGTCTGCTGGTGGGGAAGTTGACTTGCTCGTAGAAAAATTGAATGACTTGATTGACCAGGGCTTATCTTTTGAGGAAGTTGTTGAAGCTATCACTGCCTATCAAGAAAAAACCAAGTTACTCTTTGTCCTAGCCAAAGTCGATAACTTGGTGAAAAACGGCCGTTTGAGTAAGCTTATCGGTACAGTCGTTGGCCTTCTCAATATCCGTATGGTCGGAGAAGCTAGTGAAACTGGAACCCTCGAATTGCTACAAAAAGCACGAGGGGCAAAGAAAGCAGTTCAGGCAGCCTATGAAGAGTTGGTAAAAGCTGGATATGCTGGTGGACGTATTATCATGGCCCAACGCAATAACGAGAAATGTTGCCAACAGCTTTCAGAGCGAATTCGCGAAACCTTCCCACAAGCGGATATTAAAATTCTCCCAACATCTGGTCTCTGCAGTTTCTATGCAGAAGATGGTGGTTTACTGATGGGATATGAAATTGATTAATTGCATTCTAGACAAGAGGTGACCATCATCTCTTTTTTTTGTGGTACAATAGAGCTATGAAACATTTTGATACTATTGTCATAGGTGGAGGACCTGCTGGTATGATGGCTACGATTTCCAGTAGCTTTTATGGACAGAAAACCCTCCTTATCGAAAAAAATCGGAAACTTGGAAAAAAATTAGCTGGGACTGGTGGTGGACGTTGCAATGTGACCAACAATGGTAGCTTGGACGACCTGCTAGCTGGCATCCCTGGAAATGGGCGCTTTCTCTACAGTGTCTTCTCCCAATTTGATAACCATGATATCATTAACTTTTTTACGGAAAATGGGGTTAAACTTAAGGTCGAAGACCACGGGCGCGTCTTTCCGGCCAGCGACAAATCACGAACTATAATCGAGGCTTTGGAAAAGAAAATTACTGAGCTAGGCGGTCAAGTCGCTACTCAAACCGAGATTGTTTCGGTTAAAAAGGTGGATGACCAATTTGTTCTTAAATCAGCTGACCAAATCTTCACTTGTGATAAACTGATTGTCACAACTGGTGGAAAATCCTATCCTTCCACAGGCTCGACTGGTTTCGGTCACGAAATTGCCCGTCATTTTAAGCACACCATTACAGAGCTTGAGGCCGCTGAGAGTCCTTTATTGACAGATTTTCCACACAAGGCCTTGCAGGGCATTTCGCTGGATGATGTGACCTTAAGCTATGGTAAACATGTCATCACTCACGATCTGCTCTTTACCCACTTTGGTTTGTCTGGCCCTGCTGCTCTGCGTATGTCTAGCTTTATCAAGGGTGGGGAGCTTCTCTCATTGGATGTTCTACCTCAACTTTCTGAGAAGGACTTGGCTACATTTCTAGAAGAAAATCGGGAAAAATCCTTGAAAAATGCTTTAAGAACCTTGTTGCCAGAACGCTTGGCAGAATTTTTTGTGCAAGGCTATCCTGAAAAAGTCAAACAGTTGACTGAAAAGGAACAAGAAAAACTTCTCCAATCCATCAAGGGACTTAAAATTACTGTAACTGGTAAAATGTCTCTTGCCAAGTCATTTGTTACCAAGGGTGGCGTCAGTCTCAAGGAAATCAATCCTAAAACTCTGGAAAGTAAGCTGGTACCTGGACTCCACTTTGCTGGTGAGGTACTGGATATCAACGCCCACACGGGTGGCTTTAACATCACTTCTGCCCTCTGTACTGGCTGGGTGGCGGGATCAAACCCAATCTAAATCTGAATTATTTAATGGCTAAATCAGCCCCAAAAGAAAGGAAGTCCTTTGGAACATATTATCTTGTTAAGGGGAGTTACTCCTAATGGAAAAAATGCTATCCCTAAAATGTCTTATCTAGTAGATATCTTGACAGAAGCTGGTTTTCAACAAGTTCGAACTTATATTCAAAGTGGGAATATCATTCTTGAAAGTGACTTAGATATAGAAAAAATACGAGAACGTGTTCATACTCTAATAAATGAAAATATTGGTGCTGACTTAAAAATGGTAATCAAGAACAAAAGTGATTTTAAAAAAATTGTCCAAGAAAACCCTTTTGGAGAACACTATCTTTATGACCGTGTACACGTGATTTTTTATCAAGAAGCTATTCAAAGTCTCCCTTTAGAAAAATTGAAAATTGATTACGGTGAAGAAGAAATTTGTATCGGTAACCATTGTCTTTACCTCTATCTCCCTAGAACTGCAAAACAAAAGAAACTCCATACCAACTATCTTGAAAAGCTTTTTAATGTAGATTTGACCATGCGAAAACTAAATGTAGTAGAAAAATTATTAAGCAAGTAGTGCTTGAATTTAGTAAAAATCGGAAGAATACTCCTCCGATTTTATTTTGTCTGAGTTTGGACATAGTGCGCAATCACATCTGATGTGTACTGGGCTGTTCCAGTTCCAAATTTGTCAATATTTTCCTTAAACTCTGGATTATAGACATAGCCTTTTCCAATATGACCAAAGACCTCGATAGAGCAGTCAAATCCATAAGTACGTATGGCTTGCAAGAGTTTAGCAGCTTCTTCTTGGTTTTCTGTTGCTGTTGCAGGTAAACCAGCTTGAATATTTTGTGACAAGGCTCGAAAAACCTGGTTGAAGGCAGCCGTAACTTCGTCTTCGTGACCTTTTTGGCGCTCGATCGCTTGGTCCATGACTTCTTGTCCATATTTCTCTACCGCCTCTTGATGGTATTTTTGATGGTCTTGGTAGTTAAATCCAGCAAATTTCTCTTGAATGCTCATTTCTCTTTCTCCTTTTTGTTCTTGAATGGTTTTTTGCAAGGTTGAAATCAAGGTATCCAGATGTTCCCTTTCTCGAGTCAAATAGTCCAACTGCCTGATCAGATGGGGCAATAAATCTGTCCTTTCTTCCTTTAATAGCTCTGCTATTTTTTCTAAAGAAAAACCTAGATATTTGTAGTAAAGAATAACCTGAAGGCGTTCCAAATCCTCCTGACTGTAGGTTCGATAGCCGTTTTCCGACTTTAAAGGAACCAAAAGTCCTATCTTATCGTAGTGGTGCAGGGTCTTGACAGAGACACCTGAAAGCTGCGCAGCTTCTTTTATATGGTACATGATTTCCTCCTTACATTGATAGTATACCCTCTCCCCTTAGGTCAGAGTCAAGCGATTTTGCGAAATTTTTTACTTTTTTACTTTATCATAACATGAAAATGGTTTTCTTGACAGACCTTAGAAAACATGATAGGATAGTCAAGTCTATCAATCAAAAGAAAGGCTCATTTTGAGTACTTATGAGGCTATTTGCCAAGGGCAGTAGCTTTTTCTTTTGTAATACTAATTTTAGGAGTTTAACTATGTCTGAAAAATCTCAATGGGGTTCTAAACTAGGCTTCATCCTAGCATCTGCTGGTTCAGCCATCGGACTTGGAGCTGTTTGGAAATTCCCCTACATGACTGCTGCTAACGGTGGAGGAGGCTTTTTACTGGTCTTTCTCATCTCCACTATTCTAATCGGTTTCCCCCTTTTGCTAGCTGAATTTGCCCTCGGCCGAAGCGCTGGTGTCTCTGGAATTAAATCCTTTGGAAAACTCGGCAAGAATAGCAAGTATAACTTTATCGGTTGGATTGGTGCCTTTGCCCTCTTTATCCTTTTATCGTTTTACAGTGTTATTGGAGGATGGATTTTAGTCTATCTAGGAATTGAGTTTGGAAAATTGTTCCAACTTAGCGGAACTGGTGATTATGCTCAGTTATTTACTTCCATCATTTCAAATCCAGCCATTGCGCTTGGAGCTCAAGCAGCCTTTATCCTCTTGAATATCTTTATTGTATCACGTGGGGTTCAAAAAGGGATTGAAAGAGCTTCGAAAGTCATGATGCCCCTGCTCTTTATCATCTTTGTTGTCATCATCGGGCGCTCTCTCAGTTTGCCAAATGCCATGGAAGGGGTTCTTTACTTCCTAAAACCAGACTTTTCAAAACTAACCAGTTCTGGTCTCCTCTATGCTCTGGGACAATCTTTCTTTGCCCTCTCACTAGGGGTTACAGCCATGTTGACCTATGCTTCTTACTTGGACAAGAAAACCAATCTGGTTCAATCAGGGATTTCCATCGTTGCCATGAATATCTCGGTATCCATCATGGCAGGTCTAGCCATTTTCCCAGCCATGTCAGCCTTCAATATCCAGTCTGAAGGGGGACCGAGCCTGCTCTTTATCGTCTTGCCTCAACTCTTTGACAAGATGCCTTTTGGAACCATTTTCTACATCCTCTTCCTCTTGCTCTTCCTCTTTGCAACAGTCACTTCTTCTGTCGTTATGCTGGAAATCAATGTGGGTAATATCACCAATCAGGACAACAGTAATCGTGCCAAATGGAGTGTGATTTTAGGAATTTTGACCTTTGTCTTTGGAATTCCTTCAGCCCTATCTTACGGTGTCATGGCAGATGTTCACATCTTTGGGAAGACCTTCTTTGACGCTATGGACTTCTTAGTTTCCAATCTTCTCATGCCATTTGGAGCTCTCTGCCTTTCACTCTTTACAGGCTACATCTTTAAAAAAGCTCTTGCTATGGAGGAACTGCATCTTGATGAAAGAGCATGGAAACAGGGACTGTTCCAAGTCTGGCTCTTCCTTCTTCGTTTCATCATTCCAATCATCATCATCGTGGTCTTTATCGCCCAATTTATGTAATCAAAAAGGACTTGAGTAGTGAACTCAGGCCCTTTCTTTTTTTATGGATGGCTAACAATTAATTCCAAACCTTGCCCTTCCAGAGTCCAAGCTTCAACATCACTTGGTAGGATAAAGTGGCTGCCTTTTTGAATTGGATAGTTTTTTCCGTCAACAGTTAGTTGACCTTGGCCAGCTAAGACACTAAACAAGCTGTAGTCAGCTGTCTTTTCGAAGTCAACTTTTCCAGTAATTTCCCACTTGTAAACTGCAAAGAAATCATTGGATACAAGGAGAGTGGAACGCAAATCATCTGCTTTAACAGTTACAGGACGGCTATTTGCAGGCTCGCCGATGTTCAAAACATCGATGGATTTTTCAAGATGAAGTTCACGCAAGTTGCCCTTATCATCCTTACGGTCAAAGTCATAGACACGGTAGGTTGTGTCACTAGATTGTTGTGTTTCAAGGATTAAAATACCTGCACCAATAGCATGCATGGTTCCGCTTGGTACATAGAAGAAATCTCCAGCCTTAACAGGGACTTTTGTTAATAGACCATCCCAGTTTTTAGCTTCGATTTGCTGACGGAGTTCTTCTTTTGACTTGGCATTGTGACCGTAGATAATCTCTGAACCTTCATCCGCAGCGATGATGTACCAGCATTCTGTTTTTCCGAGTTCGCCCTCATGCTCGAGTCCGTAAGCATCGTCTGGATGAACTTGGACACTGAGCCAGTCGTTGGCATCGAGGATTTTGGTCAAAAGCGGAAATACAGGTTCTGGACGATTGCCAAACAATTCACGGTGTTCTGCATACAAAGTAGCTAGATCTGTTCCTTCAAAGCGACCATTGGCAACTTTAGAGACGCCATTTGGATGGGCTGATATGGCCCAATATTCTCCGATTTTTTCACTTGGGATGTCATAACCAAACTCATCACGTAGCTTGGTACCACCCCAGATTTTTTCTTGCATAACTGATTGTAAAAATAATGGTTCTGACATGTCAATCTCCTATCTGATTTTTCTCCCTCATTATAGCAAAAAGCTCCATCTAATTGAACTCTTTTTCATATCTTATAAAGTAGGGAGAAGATTTTATAAAAATAGTGAACAAATGTGCTCTACTCAATGCTTGCACCATTGCTGGCAATGACATCCTTGTACCAATAGAAGGATTTCTTCTTGGTCCGTTTGAGAGTCCCATTTCCTGCATTATCACGATCTACATAGATAAAGCCATAGCGCTTATTCATTTCGCCTGTTCCAGCTGAGACCAGATCGATACAGCCCCAAGTCGTATAACCAAGCAAATCAACTCCATCGTGGTAAATAGCATCTCGCATGGCCTTGATATGAGCCTCTAAGTAAGCAATCCGATAGTCATCTGCTACATAACCATTCTCATCTGGTGTATCCATAGCACCGAGACCATTTTCTACGATGAACATGGGCTTTTGGTAACGATCCCAGATGGCATTGAGGGTGATGCGAAGACCAAGTGGGTCAATCTGCCATCCCCATTCTGAGGATTCAAGATAAGGATTTTTGAGAGAGGCAAAGACATTTCCAGCAGTTAATTCTTTAACTTCTGGATCACCTGAGGCCACTCGACTTGCATAGTAAGAGAAGGAAACAAAGTCAACAGTGTAATTCTTCAACAAGTCCAGATCCTCTGCCGTCATATGAATCTCAATCCCCTCACGTTCCCACTGCTTCTTGGCATAGTTTGGGTATTCCCCACGCGCTTGAACATCAATGAAGAAGTAACTCTTGCGATCTTCCTCCATAGCAACCCAGTAATCTCTCGGATGGGCTGTGTTAGGATAGTATTGCCCTGCTGCCAACATACATCCCACCTTGTTTTCTGGGTCAATTTCGTGGGCAATCTTAGTCGCCATGGCTGAAGCCACCAACTCATGGTGAGCCGCTTGGTATTTGACCTGTTCTTGATTTTCTCCTTCTTCAAAACAGAGCCCAGCTCCCATAAAGGGGGCATGGAGAATCATGTTGATTTCGTTAAAGGTAAGCCAATATTTGACCAAACCCTTATAACGGATAAAGAGTGTGCGACAAAGTTTTTCATAGAAGTCTAACATCCGACGATTGCGCCATCCACCGTACTCTTCAATCAAGTGCATAGGACAGTCGAAATGAGTAATGGTTACCAGAGGTTGGATTCCATACTTGTGGCACTCCTTAAATAAATCCTCATAAAAGGCTAGACCAGCTTCATTTGGCACAGTTTCGTCTCCCTTAGGAAAAATCCGAGTCCAAGCAACGGAAAGTCGATAAGTCTTGAAGCCCATTTCTGCAAAAAGAGCGATATCTTCCTTGTAATGATGGTACATATCAATGGCTTCTTTTGCTGGGTAAAAATAGCCCTCCTCAAACGAAAACATCTTTTTCTGACCTGTGATAATTGCTTCACGGTCTGGACCGATGGGGACGACATCCACATTCGCCACTCCACGACCGTCTAAATTATAAGCACCTTCACATTGATTAGCTGCCGTAGCACCACCCCAGAGGAAACCCTCTGGAAATTGCAGTCTTTCTGTCATCACTTTACCTCACTTTATTTGCTAGTTCTATTATACTAAAAAGGAGATAAAAAGTTTGAAACTATCTGGGTAATGATGGGGCTGAGCTTGCTAATATATACGAAAAAAGAAGACTAAAATTAGTCTTCTTTTTAAATCAAAGCTGTAATAGCCGTCACAAGGCCAAAAACGATACCTGGAGCATTGGCAGCAGCAAGGGGAATATCTCTTTCTTTCTTGAAAAGACCGTAGTAAACCCAGAGACTACAGTTGATGGCAGCAACCAAGGGCTGGATGAAATTTCCTTTTTGACCAGCCAGATTGTTCATAATTTGTGGGAAGTAAGACACATACATCATAACAGACATGAAGGTCGCTACCCAACCCAAAACTTTCATTTGTTTTTCGGACATTTTCAAAACCTCTTTTATTCTTTTATACTTTCTATTTTATAATTTAATACAAAAATAAGCAAGACTTTAAGATTTTTATTATAAAAATGTAAACTATCACAGTCTTGTGATAAGAAAGAAGATTGAAGTTATAAAAAAGTATATATAATCAGAATAATGCATATTACTATATATTGAAAAATCTTGATACTGGGTGTTTTATTGCTGAAATATTTACTTTATTTTCTGATAAAACTGACTTTTAAGCCAGAATTAATATTTTCCTAAATCTACAACTTGTTGATATCTACTTTCATCATCAATATGATGGGCAATTTCTAACATCATAACAGGAAGAGAAAATAGTAGTTCATGTACCATGAAGGCATTTTCTTTATCTAGGGTTGCGGTCACTTCATCAGCCAATAACAGATTTTTTCTACGAAGAAGAAAGCGTGCCAATTCAATCCTTACTCTTTGTCCCCCAGAAATATTCTCCCCGTTATTTTTGATAATAAAATCCATCCCACCCGTCAATTCAAAATCTAGTTTGACTTGTTTCAAAACAGCAATCACCTCTTCATCAGAAAATTCTTGTCCTAAGGTCAAATTATAACGCACTGTATCGTTAAAGAGAAATGGATGTTGGCTAATAATTCCTATACTGGATACAAAACTTGATGTACATTCATTAACAGTTGTCACGCCGATAATTTCTCCCTGATCTGCTATTTCTTCTCCAGTAATGAGTCGAAACAAGGTTGACTTACCACAACCACTCGGTCCTTTGATTAAAACTTTCTGACCTGCTTGAACATCCAAATTTAGATGAGTAAAAAGTCGTCTGTCACCATAGGATTTACTTAAATTTTTAATGTGGAGAGCATTCAATTCTTGCGCATCTTTTTTATCTATCTGTTTTACATCTCCAATTTCTAATACTCCAAAAATCTTATCTGCTGTCGTTTTTGCCCCTTGTATATCGACAGCATCATACATAATAGTCTGAATAGGGCTCACTAGCTGACCTGCTGCGATGTACATGGCAACAAGACTTGCCACTGACACTTTCTGCCCAGCCATAGCAAAGTAAAAACCTAAAACAAGTGGTAAAACTTGACTTAAAAAAACCATGAAACCGTTGCAAAAGAAAATAATATTATGGGTAAAGCAAAATTTTTGAATAGCTAGTTGATAATTTCGATTAATCTTCCAAAATCTGTTCTGATTTTCAGAAATTGCTTGGTTCATGAGTAGAGTGTGTGCTCCTCGGATACTATCAGATACTTGATTATGAACTTCTACTCTGCCTTGCGCCATGTCATCACCAGTATATTTGAGTCTTTTATTCATCAAGAACTGAGGAATAGGACGTAAAA
The DNA here is from genome assembly GCA_018364455.1 of Streptococcus mitis. Taxonomy (GTDB): domain Bacteria; phylum Bacillota; class Bacilli; order Lactobacillales; family Streptococcaceae; genus Streptococcus; species Streptococcus mitis_BR. Next base: position 18,348 of record JAGZLW010000029.1, read on the forward strand.
TAGTGAAAAAGACAAAAATACTACCTAACAACAAATTTTGCGAAATAATATAAATCGCTGTTAGTAATGCTACAAAGCTCCAGCAAATGATATTGATGTATTTTTCTAAGTAATTATCCCCCAAATACTCCATATCTTGTGTGAGCATAGTGATTTTTTCATCTTCGCTAAAATCTTTTTTTGTCATCAGCTTGTCAAATAAATCTGCCCTCATATTTATTTGAATTTCACGCCGAAAAACATTATGTGTATGATTACAAAAGAGCATTAAGCTATACAAGACAAAGTATACTGTAAAGCCAAAAACAGCAAACTGTATGATTTTAGAATAAGTCAGTTCCCCTTGATTTAAGGACAAGGCTTGGGATACAACTAGGGGTTGAGCAAGAGCCAAACCTCCATTTGCCAGTGCACCGATGATAGTATAAAACTTCGTTTTCTTATCCAGATAGTGAAATATTTTATTCATAATGCCCTCCTAGAAAAAGAGAGAGGCTAGCACTCCTCTCCGTTTTTATTATATAAACTTAACAAATATTACAATTATTGCTTGCAACTTCAGGTTTTTTTACAACCTTTTTGTTTTTCTTGATAGACATTTTTGCTTACCCCTCTCTAGTCCACATCTAAAATATCTTCATAGCATCCGGAAATAGCATAAAGTGCTAGATTTTTACGAATTTTCTCTTGCATATTCTTACAAATCACAGAAGAGCTTAATTCCGTAATATGCTTGGCCATTGGACAAAAGCCTGATTTACAAATCAAAACAAAGGGACATGTTTTACAATCTTCTCTAACAGATAAAAACCATCCTTTCATTTTATCTTTGTTAATCAATCCAGTATTGATATTTCCAAAAACATTTTGATTATCGTACAAAGCAACTGTACATGCTTGTACAATACCTCTAACATTAAACATATAGTGATTTAAACGATTGGCATAACAAGAAAAGGAATTGTGAACCACAATGCTTGGCAAAGATAAATGGTACCCCAAATCAACTGCTTTCTTAGAAATACCAAAACTCATATCATTTTTAAATACTGTAACACAGTCGTCTTTAGAACGATCTCCTTGTCCCCAGTTACCAATATTATGATATAGAAGAAAAAATCTATCATCATTTTTAAAGTAACGACCATCATTTAATAGAAATGACTCCATATGGTCATAATTTTCCTTCGATATATTGAATCTTAACGTACAAATAAAATCTAAATCACTATCCTTCATTTTATGAAGATTGTCTAAAATTCGCGCATAGGAACCTTTTTGATTTTTTAACACACGTTGAGAATCATGACTTTCTCCATCACCATCAATAGTAATCTGAAAATTAGTAACATCATACTCTCTTACTAATTTTTCAAATTTGGAAGATGTTAACAAAAATCCATTAGTAGTAATACTTGCTGAATACGTTATTCCAAATCTCTCACAAATTTTCAAAAATTCTAGTGAAAGCCGTTGAATTGTTTTATAGCCTAACAGAGGTTCTCCACCAAACCATGCTATCCTTAGGAAATGATATTGAGAATTACTCAATTTTTCTTCAGCAAATTTCAAAATAGCATTTTCTGTTTCAATAGACATTCCAATATTTTTAAAGTGTTCATAACAATACTTACATCGAAAATTACAATCTCCATGAGTAAGAATTGTAAACTCTAGTATCTCATTATTCCTATCTTCTATCTGTTTTAAATATTTGTTTACCTCATTGTCTTCACGTAAATATCTATTCTCTTCCAAATAGGCAATATATTCACTTCCCGTTGTTTTATTTTCTTGTATATTCTTCTTCAATTCATTCGTAATCAAAAATGAATGATTATTTTTGGTATTAAAATATACACTACCATCTTCAGTATCATACCTTAAGACATATCGTGATAATTTCATATTACCACCTCTTTATTCTTTGATTTCTTTAAATACATTATATACCTATTAAGATGATAATTCAATAAAAAGTCAGAAAATTAGAAAAGTTCTACATTTTAATAATTTTCAATCTAGTATAAACTAATTTCAAATACCCTTATCTACTATACATGCCGTACTGTCACATTTCTATTCGTAGAGACACAATCTCGCTATTCCTTCCTCTGATGATTCTTATGTCCAGCGTCATACTTAAAACGGTCTATCACGAGACTGTTTTAATTCGTTACCTCACGATAGTCAAGCTCAGAAGTTACTATTAGGTTTACCTAAAAAAGACCGGATTACTCCGATCTTTCAATGGTTCATATTCGCAATTTCTGTTGTAAAAATAGCTATGGTTAACGTCAATGACTAAGCGCCTTATTTCATACGATAAAAATCAAGCACTAGACCAGCAGGACCTTTAACTAATAAGGACTCTGTTCCCCAATCGGTTACAGTTGGACCGTTTAAAACATGGATACCAAGTTCTTTCAACCGTTGGTAGTTCTGGTCTACATTCTCAACCTCGATGTGAAGAATGATTCCTGACTGAAACTCTTCCAAAGGAACCAAATGATTTTGGGACAACATGAGACAGTGACTGCCAATCGTGAACTGAGCAAAACTGTCATCAACATAATCAGCCTTTTTATCCAAAGTACGCTCCAAGTCAGCACAGACTTGGGGAACATCTGAAACGATAATATCTAATTGATTTAAATCCATTTACTCTCCTCCATAAAAAGACCGGATTGCTCCGATCTTTTCAAGTTTCTCTCTATGAAAATCAAAGAATAAACAAGGTATCGAACCGCAGGCAGTACTGGAGTACGGCGAGGTGAAGATAACACAGTTTACGCTTGATTTTCGACGAGAGAAATTATTTAATTGCGCGTGATTGCAATCCTTCTTCTTCCAAGAAGAGACGGAATGGTACGAGTTCTTCTGCTTCGTATTTTTCCTTGAAGGCTTTGATTGCTTCTTCTGAGTGAAGTTTTGGATCCAATTCAAGTACTTCTACTGGAAGTGGACGGTGTGGAGTGATGCGAGCATCGATCACAACAGTTTTACCTTCTTTGTTGAGTTTAACAGCTTCTGCAACAACTGCATCGATGTCTTCGATACGGTCAACTGTAAATCCAACAGCTCCTTGAGCTTCAGCGATTTTCGCATAGTCAGCATTAGGGAAGTCACAACCAAACAAGTGTTTGTTTGTGTCTTCGTATTTGTCCTTGATGAAGGCATATTTACCATTTGAAAAGACAACGTTGATAACTGGAAGGTCGTATTGAACGTTTGTGATAACGTCTGGGTAGCACATGTTGAATGCACCGTCACCCATGATGTTCCATACTTGGCGATCTGGATTGTCTTTCTTAGCAGCGATACCACCAGGAAGGGCAATACCCATTGTCGCAAAGAGTGGAGATGTACGCCACATGTTCTTAGGTGTCATGTGAAGGTGACGAGTAGATGTTTGAGTAGTGTCACCTACGTCGATTGAATAGATAGCATCTTGATCAGCATGTTTGTTGATTGCATTGTAAACTTGATACAATTGCAATTCGCCCTCAGTTTTACCTTCGATTTTGTTCATGTAATCACGCCAGTTTTGGTTATTCTTAACGTTTGCACGCCACCATGGAGTAGATTCAACTGGGTTCACTTTGTCAAGGATAGCTTTCGCTGCTTGACCTGCATCACCAAGGATTGAAGCGTCTAGGGCATGACGTTTACCAAGTTTGTAAGGGTCGATATCCACTTGGATGAATTTTTCAGTATTCTTGAATGCTTCGTAAACTTCAGCAAATGGGAAGTTTGAACCAAGGAAAAGAACTGTGTCTGCTTCAAAGACCACTTCGTTGGCTGGTTTCCAACCAACACGGTAAGCAGAACCTGTCAAACCTTCATAGTTCCATTCGAAAGCTTCAAAGTTTTTACCAGTTGTGATGATTGGTGCTTTGATTTTACGTGACAATTCAGTAATCACTTCACCAGCTTTCACACCACCGTAACCAGCATAGATAACTGGACGTTCAGCATTGTTCAAGATTTCAACAGCTTTGTTGATTTCAACTTCGTTCAAAGCAGGAGCGATGAATGAACGTTCGTATGAACCTGAACCGTAGTATGAGTTTTCGTCGATTTCTTGGAAACCGAAGTTTACTGGGATTTCAACAACAGCTGGACCTTTTTTAGAAACTGCAGCACGGCAAGCTTCGTCGATTACTTTTGGCAATTGCTCAGCGTAAGCTACACGTTTGTTGTATACAGCGATACCGTTGTACATTGGGTTTTGGTTCAATTCTTGGAAAGCATCCATGTTGAGTTCGTTAACTGGACGTGATCCAAGGATTGCTAGGAATGGAGTGTTATCCATAGCTGCATCGTAAACACCGTTAATCAAGTGAGTCGCACCTGGACCACCTGAACCAACTGCAACCCCGATTGAGCCGCCGAATTTAGCTTGCATAACCGCTGCAAGAGCACCTGTTTCTTCGTGGCGAACTTGCAAGAAGCGGATATCTTTGTCTTCAGCCAAAGCGTCCATCAATGAGCTGAGTGTTCCTGATGGGATACCGTAGATTGTGTCTACGCCCCATGTTTTCAATACATTAAGCATTGCTGCAGATGCAGTAATTTTCCCTTGAGTCATAATGATAACTCTCCTTCAAATATTTTTAAATCTACTAAAAAAGGTTTCATATAGTTTTTGAAAACGTTTCAGTAAATTTTTACAATACTAATTTATCACATTTATTTTGACTTTACTAAGAATCTGCTCAGAAGTTTTTATTCTCTATTACAGTACAGTTTGAAAACGTTTTTAGTTTCTGTTTTATAATACTCAATGAAAATCAAAGAGCAAACTAGGAAGCTAGCCGCAGGTTGCTCAAAGCACAGCTTTGAGGTTGCAGATAAAGCTGACGTGGTTTGAAGA
>JAGZLW010000030.1 GCA_018364455.1 Streptococcus mitis
CATGTTGAGGCGGTAAGTTTGCTAGTCAAGGAGTAAAACGACGAAGATTAGCATTTACTTCCGCCCATGCGATAGCTGTCCGTGATTGACAAGTGCTAGCACGCAGACAGAACGGAGATAGCGAACCGCTGAGTGTGTCGCTCTGCTCGTAAAAGCTTAGAAACCTTTGAACGAAAGGGATAATGAAAGCCTTGATTGCAAGGCTTTTTGCTTTATGGTGGGTAAGTATCAGAGTGAGAAAATTTTTGGAATGAGTAGAAGTGATAGCTAGAAATTATCAGTTTCTATTTCCATTTACCCTGTGGGTACGTGTTTGTTTCCATTGACAAGGAGTTTGTGGGAATAGAAATGTACCCACCTTGTTTGAATCAAGTGAAGTGTAGTTGAAGGAAATCTGTTGAAAGCAATACTTCATTTTACCGAATAAGTAATAATTTAGGCAACTTCAAATCGATTAAAAAAAACTATTTTAAAGGTTAAGAGTAGACAAAAATTGTCCACTCTTTTTTGCAAACTCAATTTATCAATAAATGAAATGAGGGAATGTAAAATGAAATATTTTGAGGTTGAGTTAGAAAATCCTGATGAATTTTTAAAACTACAAACAGAAGATTTTGTGAAAGCTAATCGCTTGCTACTAAGGAAGATAATCCAGAGCGTTACAGTCTATGAAGAAAACTTCGTCATATCCTTTAAATCTGGCATCGAATTGGAAGTATGAGTCTCATTCCATAACTTTTATATTGAACATATCATCTTTTTGTGTTATACTATAAATTGATATAAACAAAGATGTAGGAGGAACCGAAACTATGACAGCCTCAATGCGTTTAAGATAAGCTGGCAATAAAAAAAGCAGAATCTATACCCGATGATAGGCTTTTTTGTTGTGCTTATTTATACGATATTGAGCATTCATTAGTTACGGTGAGGATATTGGTTATTTAACTATACCTTTATTTAACTATGTCTTTAATATGAATGTTTCCAAATTGTATGTATGCAGACCAAAAGCCACATTGTGGGGTTTGGCCTGCATTTTTTATTGCCTAGAATGCTATTCAAAATAGAAATTCAAGCAAAATAATATGCAGGAGATAATATAAATGGAAAAATACAACAATTGGAAACGAAAATTTTATGCAATATGGGCAGGGCAAGCAGTATCATTAATCACTAGTGCCATCCTGCAAATGGCGATTATTTTTTACCTTACAGAAAAAACAGGATCTGCGATGGTCTTGTCTATGGCTTCATTAGTAGGTTTTTTACCCTATGCGATTTTGGGACCTGCCATTGGTGTGCTAGTGGATCGTCATGATAGGAAGAAGATAATGATTGGTGCCGATTTAATTATCGCAGCAGCTGGTGCAGTGCTTGCTATTGTTGCATTCTGTATGGAGCTACCTGTCTGGATGATTATGATAGTATTGTTTATCCGTAGCATTGGAACAGCTTTTCATACCCCAGCACTCAATGCGGTTACACCACTTTTAGTACCAGAAGAACAGCTAACGAAATGCGCAGGCTATAGTCAGTCTTTGCAGTCTATAAGCTATATTGTTAGTCCGGCAGTTGCAGCACTCTTATACTCCGTTTGGGATTTAAATGCTATTATTGCCATCGACGTATTGGGTGCTGTGATTGCATCTATTACGGTAGCAATTGTACGTATACCTAAGCTGGGTAATCAAGTGCAAAGTTTAGAACCAAATTTCATAAGGGAGATGAAAGAAGGAGTTGTGGTTCTGAGACAAAACAAAGGATTGTTTGCCTTATTACTCTTAGGAACACTATATACTTTTGTTTATATGCCAATCAATGCACTATTTCCTTTAATAAGCATGGAACACTTTAATGGAACGCCTGTGCATATTTCTATTACGGAAATTTCCTTTGCATTTGGGATGCTAGCAGGAGGCTTATTATTAGGAAGATTAGGGGGCTTCGAAAAGCATGTATTACTAATAACAAGTTCATTTTTTATAATGGGGACCAGTTTAGCCGTTTCGGGAATACTTCCTCCAAATGGATTTGTAATATTCGTAGTTTGCTGTGCAATAATGGGGCTTTCGGTGCCATTTTATAGCGGTGTGCAAACAGCTCTTTTTCAGGAGAAAATTAAGCCTGAATATTTAGGACGTGTATTTTCTTTGATCGGAAGTATCATGTCACTTGCTATGCCAATTGGGTTAATTCTTTCTGGATTCTTTGCTGATAAAATCGGTGTAAATCATTGGTTTTTACTATCAGGTATTTTAATTATTGGCATTGCTATAGTTTGCCAAATGATAACTGAGGTTAGAAAATTAGATTTAAAATAAACAATATTGGAGGAATATTTATGTATCTTATTTTCATGTAACTCTTCCTGCTAAAATCGCAGGGTTTTCCCTGCATACAAGCAAATGAAAGCATGCGATTATAGACAGGAGGAAATGTTATGGAATTAATATTAAAAGCAAAAGACATTCGTGTGGAATTCAAAGGACGCGATGTTTTAGATATAAATGAATTAGAAGTATATGATTATGACCGTATTGGTTTAGTAGGAGCAAATGGTGCTGGAAAAAGCACTTTACTCAGGGTACTTTTAGGAGAATTAACTCCCCCAGGATGTAAAATGAATCGTCTGGGTGAACTTGCCTATATTCCCCAGTTGGACGAAGTAACTCTGCAGGAGGAAAAAGATTTTGCACTTGTAGGCAAGCTAGGTGTTGAGCAATTAAATATACAGACTATGAGCGGTGGTGAAGAAACAAGGCTTAAAATAGCACAGGCCTTATCGGCACAGGTTCATGGTATTTTAGCGGATGAACCTACGAGCCATTTAGACCGTGAAGGAATTGATTTTCTAATAGGACAGCTAAAATATTTTACAGGTGCACTGTTAGTTATTAGCCATGACCGCTATTTTCTTGATGAAATAGTAGATAAAATATGGGAACTGAAAGATGGCAAAATCACTGAGTATTGGGGAAACTATTCTGATTATCTTCGTCAGAAAGAGGAAGAACGTAAGAGCCAAGCTGCAGAATACGAACAATTTATTGCGGAACGTGCCCGATTGGAAAGGGCTGCGGAGGAAAAGCGAAAACAGGCTCGTAAAATAGAACAGAAGGCAAAAGGTTCTTCAAAGAAAAAAAGTACTGAAGACGGAGGGCGTTTAGCTCATCAAAAATCAATAGGAAGTAAGGAAAAAAAGATGTATAATGCTGCTAAAACCCTAGAGCACAGGATTGCGGCCTTAGGAAAAGTAGAAGCTCCGGAAGGCATTCGCAGAATTCGTTTCAGGCAAAGTAAAGCATTGGAGCTCCATAATCCATACCCTATAGTCGGTGCAGAAATTAATAAAGTATTTGGGGATAAGGCTCTGTTTGAAAATGCATCTTTTCAAATTCCGTTAGGAGCAAAAGTGGCGTTAACTGGTGGTAATGGAATCGGAAAAACAACTTTAATCCAAATGATCTTAAACCATGAAGAAGGAATTTCTATTTCGCCTAAGGCAAAAATAGGTTACTTTGCACAGAATGGTTACAAGTACAACAGTAATCAGAATGTTATGGAGTTTATGCAGAAGGATTGTGACTACAATATATCAGAAATTCGTTCAGTGCTAGCATCTATGGGGTTCAAACAGAACGATATTGGAAAAAGTTTATCTGTTTTAAGCGGTGGAGAAATTATAAAATTGTTGCTTGCTAAAATGCTCATGGGTAGATATAACATCCTAATAATGGATGAACCCAGTAACTTCCTTGACATACCAAGTTTAGAGGCTTTGGAAATACTAATGAAGGAGTACACCGGAACTATCGTGTTTATCACCCACGATAAACGATTACTCGAAAATGTAGCAGATGTAGTTTATGAAATTAGAGATAAGAAAATAAATCTGAAACATTAAATTTAAGGTAGTCGCTGGTCAGTATAGTCTGTTCTGGTTGGCGACTCCATTGTTAAAGAGTATAAAGACTTTAGATTTTATGAATATTAAAAATAGGAACAGTCAATTGAACTGCTCCTATTTTTCTGCTAAATATATTGTAGTTTTCTTATATGTATAATGATAGATTAGCGGATTCTCATCTACGGTACTTACTTCAAATATGAAGAAGTGATCGCGGTTATCTCTGGACTTTTCCTTATTGAGGACAAAGTAATTCTTACGTGAAGTCGCCATTGTTTTTAGGATATCATCAGTTAGGAAGGTCAATGGAATATTCATGTTAGAGTAGCGGTAGAAGTCACGTTCAAAATCTTGGTAGCTCTCGCTATAATAGTCCATTTGTAGGTGATTACGCTGAAACTCAAGCTGATTCATAGAGCACCTCCTCGACAAGTTCAATACTAATAATGTCTTTTAATTTCAAATTGATGTGACCTGTTGTAGTTTTTATCAAAATGAAATCTTTGGTCAGACTTGGTATTGTTCCAGTGTAGGAAACACGCTTGTTTTTTTCAATCACTTGAATGCGTGTGCGTAGCTGCCCGGCGTATACTTGACTGAGGAGTAATAATTTCTTCTCTAGTGATAAGTCAGACATGTACGTTACTTTGTTTGTATCATCAGAGAGTGCTGATGCATGTTCAGATAGGAAAAAGCCCATCCATTTTTGCATCTTTGTATCCTGGTACTCTCTTGCTGATTGAAATGGTAAATATGAACGGTCAATCATATCAAATCCTTTCTATGCAGAGGCAAGGGTATTTTTATCAAATTGAATCGTAAAACCTTGAATTCCCCCACCTGTGTAACATTCTTTAAAGCGATTGATTACCTCAGTATAGATTATCACAGATGAGCTTGTTGGCTTAATGCTAAATGTAAATTCCAATGGTAATCGGTTTTCAGATTTAGCATGTACTAGTCGTATCGATATTTCAGTTGTTTTGAGTTTTCTCTGACGAAGTTTTGAAGTTGCTGTTTCAACGATTCCATGTAAAAATCTTTCAAGCATTTCAATATCATTACATCCTTTGCTACGGATTTCTGAAAATTGTACTGTATTTTTTTCTTGTTTCATTTTAATCCCTCCAATCCACCCGCGGAATGACCACCGATAAGTTTACTGCGTTCAATATTTCTGGAACCTTCAGTTAGGACGGTTCCTTTTTGTATGGCTAAAAAACCAAACTGTTCTCTGACAACATCAATAGCTGTCTGAAGTCTATTATCTTTTTCAATTTGTTCTACATCATCAAAGAGTGATAGTAGAGTATAGCTTTCATCTACGAAGCCACTATAAGATACACCAATTTGTCTCACTGCACCAGAGGTGTATTTTTTCGGAATAATACAAGTACATGACTCACCATTGTTTTGGGGAGATTTGCGGGTTCAATTTTATTCTGAGCATTTATAGATTTTTTCATCTCAGTCCTAGAATAGCCAATATGAATAGAAACGACAGTAGTCAATACTAGGGCTACTGTTCCGTTCCACAGTATCATTTAAAAATCATTTTCACACCCTTTCGTCTATTAGTATAGAAGAAAGCTCTCAGCACAGCCTGATAGGTTTCCATACACAACAACTCAAACAATGCTTGGTCATCATGGAGGGGCTGACCCCACTCCTCATCATGATAGGCAATGTAGAGCGGATTGGTCATCTTGACCCACGAACAACGTTTTGTCATGCTTTGCTCCTATTTGACCAACATTTTAAGGGCCGACTTGATATAGTTCTCAGCTGTATCTGTCGTTCCTTCAAAGAATTTCTTGATTTTCTTGAGTTCGGTCGCCTTGTAGCCCAGTGCCAACATGGCTTCCATAGCTTCTTCCAGTTCTTGGTTTTCAGCGCTAGCTTGCACTGCGACCTTAGCAGGAAGGTCATCTCCTGCAACTACTACCTTGCCTTCCAAGTCCAGCACCATCTGCTGGGCTGTTTTCTTACCAATTTTAGGAAATTTTGTCAAATAAGTGATGTTCTTGGTTTCGATGGCTTGAACCAAGCCAGCATTGTCATCAGCAGCGATAATAGCAAGAGCTGATACAGGACCAATCCCAGATACCGAAATCAGACTGAGAAAGAGCTTTTTCTCATCCTCTGAGCGAAATCCATAAAGCAGATGAGCGTCCTCACGCACGACTTGATGCACATAAATCTGAGCTTCCTGATTAACCTGACCTGAGTAAGCATAGGGATTGGCCACATGCAAAATATAACCGATACCGTTGACTTCAAGAACAATGTATTTGGCCGTGATTTTGGTAATGATTCCTTTTAAATATTCGTACATAGTTTTCCTTTTAGTTTAATATTTCCCCAACTCACGGAGACTGGTGTGATTTTCCTGAATACGTCGGAACATCTTTTCCATATCCGACTTAGTAAAATGCACTAAAACAGGACGTCCGTGGGGACAGTTGTAGGGATTATCACATTGAGAGAGCTGATAGAGGAGCTGTCTAGCCGAATGGTCGTCAATACGATGGTTGGCCTTGATAGACCGTTTGCAGGACATCATAATAGCCAGCTCTGCTCGGTATTTCTTGATAGAAACTTCCTTGGTCAAAAGGAGCATATCACACATCTCATAGATGCCTGACTCGATTTCCTCCTCTGCCATCCAAATAGGATGTTCGCGTAAGATGAATTGATTTTCTCCGTACTCTGCTAGAAAGACGCCCACTTCCTCCAAAAGTGCCATTCTTTCCTTGAGACGGAGGGCATCATCTGCAGGAAATTCAAAGATGTAGGGCACTAGGAGCTGCTGCTGGCTCTGGTCAACATTGCCAATGCTTTCACGGTACTCCTCGTACTTAACCCGTTCCTGAGCTGCGTGTTGGTCTATGATGTAGAGTCCATCTCGTCCTTGGGCAAAGAGATAGGTTCCATGCATTTGCCCGAAAAATTCCAACTCTGGGAAGCTTGATGATTCTTCTCGCTCCAGCTTGTCATAAGCCTTATCAAGACTCACAAGGTCTAACTCTGGGTGATCTAGCTGGTCGTAGTTAGCAGGTTTTCTCTCTGCAAAATGCAGTTTGGCTGGCTTGGTTAGCTGATCCAAGGTTTCCTTGGCAAACAAAGTCAAGCCTTGCCCTTCCTCAGTCAATTCTACCTGATAATCAGCTACTTCAGCTTGACTAGGTCTTGTCGGCTCAGTATTCTCATAGTAGAGCGTATTTTCTTTGAGTGGGAGAATAGTTTGCTCCACCTTCTCACGATTACGCACGGTCGATTTAGCAAGATTTTCCAAGGCGTCAGGTATCAAAGTTTGCTCCTTGAGACTATTTGCAATAGCTTCTGAGACCAGCGTCATCAGTTCTTTTTCCTTGGAAATCCGCACCTCTTGCTTGGTTGGATGCACATTGACATCCGCTAGATAAGGGTCGATATGGATATGAATGACAGCCAGTGGAAAACGTCCTACCATGAGCTTACTGCCATAACCGTCAAGAATAGCACGATTGAGCAGAAAATTCTTGATATAACGGCCATTGATGAAAAGGCTGATATAGTTGCGATTAGCCCGAGTCAACTCAGGCAAGGACACAAAACCTGAAATTTCGAAATCAAGGTCAGAATTCTCAATTTCAATCATCTTCTTGGCACTCGCCAAACCATAAATTCCTGCGATAGCTTGGCGCAGTTGACCAGTCCCTGCTGTCCGCGTCATTTCCTTGCCATCGCTAATCAAGCTGAAAGAAATCTCAGGATGGGCCAAGCCCAGACGGTTGACAATATCAATAATATGAGACAACTCCGCTTGCTGACTCTTCATATACTTGAGGCGGGCAGGCGTGTTGAAAAAGAGGTCCTCCACACAAACCTTTGTTCCCACAGGACTAGTCGCTGGGATGACTTCTTCGACTTCACCTCCACGCGCGACTAACTTAGTCCCATGACTTGCACCATCCACCGCCGTCAACAGAGTCAAGACACTAACAGAAGCGATAGAAGGCAGGGCTTCACCACGAAAACCAAGCGTCCGAATCCGAAAGAGATCTGCCTGATTTTTTATCTTACTGGTCGCATGACGACGCAGAGCCAACTCCACCTCATCGTGGGCAATTCCATGACCATTATCTGTGATTTGAATCTTCTTGAGACCTGCTTCCTCAATCTCAATGATAATCTGACTAGAGCCCGCGTCAATAGCATTTTCTACCAACTCTTTGACCACACTGGCAGGACGTTCAATGACCTCTCCTGCCGCGATTTGGTTTGCCAGTACCTCTGGCAATTCAATAATATGAGACATTTTTCAGCCCCTTTCCGTATCTATTTTCCTAGAAATTGATTAGTGCTATTATACCATATTTCAGATGGGACAGAAAAGCAAGCGCCACATAGGAGCCAAATCCATCCACATAGACAAAGTCCCTTGCAAGGGGCTGAAAAATAGTGTTTAATAAAGATGTACAAGAAGTGATCACAATTTTGTATAAAAAACAAGGAGAGAAATTTATGAAAGTAGAACTACAGATTAGTGAAACTTACGAAGAGGAAAAGCTGATTGTCCAAGCACCTCAGCCGACAGATAAAATCCAGAAAGTCATAGAGTTCGCAGAAAATCTGGACCGAACAGAAACAATCAAAGGGAAAATCGATAATCAGGTCTATCTAGTTAAGATTGGTAAGGTTCAGCGCTTCTATATCGAGAATCGGAAGGTTCTAGCAGAAACAGCAAGTCAGACCTACACCATTGACTTACGACTCTATCAGGTCCTTGAACTCTTGCCAACCAATTTTATCCAAATTTCCCAATCAGAAATCATCAATATCGATTCCATCTCTCATCTCAAGCTCACCCCCAACGGCCTAGTAGAAATTTTCTTGAAAAACGAAAGCTTCACCTACTCTTCACGCCGTTACCTAAAAACCATCAAGGAGAAATTAGAACTATGAAAAAACAAATCTTCCACGACGCAGCCACCGGTGTTCTTATCGGCCTCATCCTCTCTATCATCTTTTCACTCATTTATGCACCAAGTACCTACGCCCCGTTAAGTCCCGACTCTCTTATCGGACAAATGATGACTCAACATCAGGTTCACGGTGCCCTGGTCTTGCTCTACTGTACTCTTATCTGGGCAGCCATCGGTATTCTCTTCAACTTTGGTAAACGATTATTCAGCCGTGACTGGAGTTTGCTCCGTGCGACTCTGACTCATTTTTTTCTCATGCTAGTCGGATTTATCCCATTAGCAACCCTAGCAGGTTGGTTTCCTTTTCACTGGATTTTCTATCTCCAACTCATTATCGAGTTTGCGATTGTCTACCTCATCATTTGGACTATTTCCTATAAAAGAGAGGCTAAAAAAGTAGATCACATCAATCAACTCTTAGAGCATAGAAAGTAAGAAACTCATAATAAGCGAATCCGAGAAAGAAACTTCTCGGTTTTTATTCACCCTGCTGTACCTTACTATCATAGCAGTTATTTTCAGATCTTCTTTGTAAATTTTCTGTAATTTTCTATCTTTTTTCAAAATATTCTTGCATTTTCCCAAAGTTTTTTGTAGAATATAGATTACATATCCAGATTATTCTGAAAATTCAAAAAGGAGTATCTATCATGTCACAAGCTATTTCGTTAAATCAATCAACCTGGACCAGTAAACTAAAAGCAATGGGACCTGGAATCCTAATGGCTTCTGCCGCTGTTGGCGGTTCTCACATTGTATCTTCCACTCAAGCTGGTGGTTCTTATGGGTGGTCGCTACTCCTCTTGGTCATCTTAGCCAATGTCTTTAAATATCCATTTTTCCGTTTTGGTGCTGAATACACAGCTGATACTGGAAAGACTTTGGTTGAAGGTTATGCCAAAAAAGGAAAACTCTATCTCTGGATTTTCTTTATTCTCAATGTCTTTTCGGCTATGGTCAACACAGCTGGTGTTGCCATTCTATGCTCAGCTATCATCGCCAGTGCCTTCCCAATGATTGGACTTAGCATCACTCAGTGGTCCCTCATTCTCGTTGCAATCATTTGGGCTATGTTGCTCTTTGGAGGCTACAAACTCTTAGACGGCATGGCAAAATGGATTATGTCCGCTTTGACCATTGCAACTGTTCTTGCAGTTATCATCGCGGCGGTCAAACACCCAGAATACAGTTCTAATTTTGTCGAGAAAACACCTTGGCAAATGGCAGCTCTACCTTTCATCGTTTCCCTCTTAGGGTGGATGCCGGCTCCTATTGAAATTTCAGCTATCAATTCACTTTGGTCTGCTGAAAAGAAAAAGACCGTCAACTTTAACACAGAGGACGCTCTATTTGACTTTAACGTTGGTTACATTGGAACAGCCATCCTAGCTGTGTTCTTTGTAGCACTGGGAGCATTGATTCAATATCCTACAGGGCAAGCAGTTGAAGCTGCTTCAGCCAAATACATCTCTCAATTCGTGGGCATGTATGCCTCTGTTCTTGGAGAATGGTCCCGTTACTTGATTACCTTTATTGCCTTCCTGTGTATCTTTGGAACAGTTATCACTGTTATTGATGGCTATTCTCGTGTCAATCAGGAATCTCTCCGACTGCTAATCAGTCAAAAAGAAGACAATCGTAAATCTTTGAACATCTGGATGACCATTACTGCTATTATCGGTATCGTCATTATCAAGTTCTTCGCTGGTCAAGTTTCAACCATGCTCCGCTTTGCCATGATTGGTTCTTTCCTGACAACACCATTCTTCGCTCTTTTAAACTACGCCTTGGTAACGCGTGAAAACAAAAATCTTCCTTCTTGGCTCAAACACCTTGCCATTGCAGGATTGATTTTCCTCTTTGGCTTCGCCATCTTCTTTATCTACGCACTCGCAATCGGAAAAGCAGGATAATCGACAAAGCGCGAGATGAAGATAATACTCTTCGTAAATCAAATTCAAACCACGTCAACGTCGCCTTGCCGTACTCAAGTACAGCCTGCGGCTAGTTTCCTAGTTTGCTCTTTGATTTTCATTGAGTATAAGGTTTCATTTCAAGAGAAAATTCAGTAAATATTTCTATGATAAAAAGCATAAGAACAAGGTTTTGAATACCTGAACTTATGCTTTTTTACGTTCTCAAAGACTGTTTATACTCAAAAAACAGTTGAACAACTTCAACCACCTCTTATAAGAACTTTATACTATTCGAAAATCTCTTCAAACCACGTCAGCTCTATCTGCAACCTCAAAGCTGTGCTTTGAGCAACCTGCGACTAGCTTCCTAGTTTGCTCTTTGATTTTCATTGAGTATTAATTCTCCCTTTCCAACTCATACAAATCTGCGATAATCGCTGCGACACGTTTGATATCTTCCAGCATGCCTCGCATTTCAAAGTCAGCCAAGACAGGGAAACCAAAACGTTGACTGTATTGCTTGGCTGTCAGGCAGTATTGGTTATTAAAGTTACGATTTCCTGAGCCAACCACACCAAAACACTTACTAGCATTGTCACCATAGGCGATAAAATCCCCAACGGGTGTTGTCAAAATCTCAACATCTCCGTTATCCACGCCATTCCCACCTTCTAGGTAGGTCGGCAAAAAAGCAACATAAGGGTGATCCATTTCATAGAAATCGTGACCTTCCTTGACCAAATCCTTGATATGAATCTTTTGAACCTCAATTCCCTCGTACTGGGACAAGAGATAGTCTTTCAAGCGCGTCACAAAACTCTCAGTATTGCCACTCAAACTAATATAAACTAAAGAAATTGTCTTCATATTTTCCTCCATGATTTTATTTTTAATCGAAAAAGAACTACCAAGATTGTAACTTGATAGCTCTTTTTTGTCAATACTTAAGCAAGTTCTTCTGTTTCCTCTTCTGCCAAAGCTTTCTGCTGACGCCACATCTTATAGAAGACAAGGGCTAGGAAGAGAATATTGATGACGATAGAGAGAATGCTAACAGCTTGTGAAATAACACTTATCCCTAAACGCATGGTTTCATCGTGAACTAACTGCACAGCGTCCTGTAAACCAACATAGCCATAAATCGAACCAATAATGGCTAGCAAAACATAGCCGACATAAGTATAGTTTGCATATTGCAAATTCTTACGAACAAGGAAGACAATCGCTACTGCAACTAAAATAGCAGATAGCACAATCAAGGCCATATTAAAAATAGAATGAGTTGATTCTGCTACTCTATAGGTGTAATTAAGCTGGTCTTCTAATTGCTGAGCACTGACCCCTGCAACTTGTTTCTGAGCGGCACGAAGGGCTTCTTTACTAGGTAAGGGACTCAACATTCCAAACAGAGACATAGCTGAAATAAGGGCAGACAAGATTAGCAAGACCCATAGATAAATCGGTTTCTTTTTCATGATAGAACCTCCTAATAATATTATTTTTATTATAGCACATTTTGTAAAGGAATACAAATCTTACAGTATCGTTTCTACCTGTTTTCGGTAGGCTTTTGGCGATTTTCCGCACAATTTTCGGAACACTTTATAGAAATATCCAAGGTTACTGTAACCAACAGCATAACAAATATCTTCGATACTGTCACTGGTTGAAAGCAAGAGCTGCTGGGCAGCCTTAATACGTTGTTTGTTTAGTAACTCTGCAAAGGTCGAATCGGTTTCTCGCTTAATCAACTGCCCTAGATAGACAGGATTGATAAAGAGGGCCTTACTGATATCCTTGAGGGAAAGCTCCTTTTGATAATCACGCCCAATGACTTCCAGCACACTGACCACATTTTCATTCATACGATATTGCCCAAAGAATCGAGTCAGAGTTTCCTTGATATAAGGAACCAATTCATCGAAGGATTGAATAGCATGAATCGTTTTGACAATGTCCGTCATATCATCAGCTTTGAGATGTTCAAACAAGTGAAAGACATCCATGACAAACTGGATAAAAAGCTGTTTGGTAATCGGAACACGCGGTGTATTTTCAAGAACCACCTTCTCCAAGAGATTTAACTCTTCTACGATTTGATTGAGATTCCCCTGAATGATAACCCTATAAATCGGTTCGTAATAGGCAAAGAGACTCTGAGACTGTTTTAGATTTACAGAACCGTAAAAGAGGGCTTTCTCAGCATTCAGCTTCCAGCGTTCAAAGCGTTCTTGATAAGGAGCTTCAAAAGGAGTAACGACTAAACCATCTAGGGGTTGGTCAGAAATGAAAATCTGCCAGTCTTGACCCAAGACATAGTGGGGAATTGTGAAGGAGCCTTGCTTTTCCTTGGATAAACCTATCCACCAATTCTCCTTACCTCCTAGATAACTAACAAATCCAGCCTCGTCTAAATCTTGACTGAGAGTCTGACTTTTCTTTCTCCTCTCTCCAAGCTGACCTGCAATCTTCTCCAGCAGATTTCCTAACTCTACCTTATCAACAGGCTTAACCAGATAGTCCACCACACTAAGGTTCATTGCTCTTTTTACGTAATCAAACTCCTGATAACCTGACAGCAGGATATAGGCAGCATCTGGTAAGATTTCTTTCATCTCCCGAATCATATCAAGCCCTGTTTTATCGGGCATATTGACATCGGAAATGACTACATCGACAGGATTTTCCTGAACATATTCGAGGGCTTCATCGGCATGACTGGCTGTTGCGACGACCTCCATATCCCACTTATCAAAGGGAATCAAACGTTTCAGACCTTCTGTCACCATGTACTCATCATCTACTAATAATACTTTATACATTTTCTCCCTTTCTACTCATCTTGAATTGTAATACGATACTGAACACCTGCTTGCTCTGCAGAATCTATAGTAATAGCATAACGGTCCCCAAAATAGAGCACAAAACGCTCATGTACATTGGCAATCCCGATAGACTGCCTTTGATCACTGTAACTGGCTTGGTGTTCAAAATGTCTCTGACTTAATTTTTCTCGAATATTTGCCAGTTTTTCAACCGACATTCCACGGCCATTATCGACCACTAAAATTTCCACAAAACCATCCTGTTTAAGCGCTTTGATGCTAATCACATTATCTGTCCGCCTGTGGTCAACACCATGCGCGAAATAATTTTCTACCAGCGGTTGCAAGGTAAACTTGGGAATCTTCATATTCTCTAACTCTGGATCTATCTTGAAACCATAGGCAATGGACTTGGGATAGCGAACCATGCAGAGATAGCTGTATTTACGGCAAAATTCTAATTCCTGTTTGAGGAGGGTTTCTCTTTCGTCAGAAATATTGTTACGCAAGAGACTACTAAACTCATAAATGATATCCGCCAACTCGTCTTGACTCTGCATAACTGCATACATGCGCAAGAATTCCAGCGTATTATACATAAAATGAGGATTAATTTGCGCCTGCAAGGCTCGCATATTGGCATCTTTTTGACTGAGCTCTAACTGATAAATATCATGGATATTCTTTTCCAAGCGATCCAACATATCATTGGTGGTCTCTGCGATTAAGAGCAATTCCTGATCCTTTTCAAGCGTATCGATGCGAAGACCTTCTTGCCCTTGGGCAATAGCCTGAATGGAATCTACCAGATCCACTACCTGCTTTTGGTAGTTAGCAAAGGTCTGCCTCAAAGTCAGATAGAGAATGACAATAAAGAGAAGGCTCAAGCCCACAATCAAAGCCGAGCTGGTCACCGTTCCTTGTAAAACAAAATTTTTGGGAACGGCCACCTGAACCTGATAGCCATGAGAGGTCACACCAACAAACCAGTTCTCATGCTCCCTATTGACCCTCTCACCAATATGAAAAATCTCCGTATCAAAAGGCGACGTCACAGTAACAGCCATCGGGATATGACCTCGGGTATTGTCTACAGCATGGTATAAGATTTCTGGATCCAAGGAAATATAAACAACCCCTATAGATTGATCCGTCGCTGGGTCCAGAACTGGAACTCCAAAACTATTGGCCTCTGGTTTAAAGCCTTCCGCAAGTACCGAATGACCCCCTCTCTCATTTCTGCTCGAAACATAAACTTCTTTAAAGTCCTGCAAGACGATTGCAACACCCGTTATATAGTCATTTTGGACATAAAGATCATCAATATTTTCATACAGAGAAATAGAAGTTGACGAAGCTGCTTGGTGCTCCAACAGCCAATAAAAATACTCAGAAGTTGACAGGCTAAAGTACTTATAAACCCCTTGTATCCTGTCTTGATTGGCTACTAAATCTTGCGCTAGCTGGGCTGACTCGCGATAATAATATTCCACCTCTTCGACTGTTCTAGTGGTTACACGCTGGGCCACTCTCTGAGCTTCCTTTTCCCGTGAATCCCAGTCGGCGTAAGAGAGTAAGATTGCAAAACTCGCAATAATAATCATCATAACTGAACTGTAGGTTCTCAGAAGCGTATGTAGCCAAAACTGCTTCATTCTATTTTGTCGCCAATTTTTCATGGATACTTTCATAGACCGGTTCCAACATATCACTGATAAAGAAATGCCACATCCCAATTCCTACAAAGAAAAGTAGGGCAGGCATATAGTAACCAATTGCCACAAGTAGTACGGTCCCAAGGAGAACCTTGGCCACAGCTGCTAGACTCATAAAAATGCCAATCAAGGATAGTTTGAGACTATTTCGATAAGACAAGTCAAAATAAACTTGTAATTTCAAAGATACTGTATAAGCCAAAAAGATCAGGGCAATTACTAGAACATTCAAAAAGGTCGCAATCAAATGAATAATAGTCTGATGAGGCAATTGCACCAAGAGATACAAGCCATAGACCAAAACTAAATCCACTCCTAAAAAGCTATAAAAAATCAGGTTGCTTGAAACAAAATTTTGCTTATAAAGAGACCAAGCCTCCTTCAAACTGTATTCCCGAAAGCTATAACCATGTTCTGCATACAAGCTCATCAAGGTGGCACTAGCCGGCGCTAGACCAAGGATAATCCCTCCCACCAAGGTTAATAACCAAAAGAAGGCTGTCGCAATCATCCCTAGAAAGAAACGATTAAAGACAAAGTCTAAAAATCTCCCCATGATATCCTCCTAAAAATAACTATGAAACTATTATATCATATTTCAAGCGTTTTCAAAAAATTCTAGTGCCCATTTACAATCCCATCAAACCGTGGTACAATGAGAATTGTGAAAAAATGATCAGGAGACAATTCATGAAAAAATCTATCTTAACTACACTTCTTTTTGCAGTTCTTTACTTCCTCTGCATGGGGATTGGTGTCCTTTTGGGCAATCTCTTTGACCAAACTGGAAACATGTTTTATGCGCCTGCCTTTACTGCCCTTGTCGGCGGTAGCGTCTATATGATCCTAGTCGCAAAAGTTCCGCGCTTTGGAGCCATTACCACTATCGGCCTTGTCATTGCCCTCTTTTTCTTGGGAACTAAACACGGTGCTGGTGCCTTCCTTCCTGGAATTATCTGTGGCCTCCTAGCAGATGGAGTAGCTAACCTCGGAAAATACAAGGACCAAACAAAGAACCTCCTTTCTTTCCTTATTTTTGCCTTTAGCACATCAGGACCAATCTTGCTTATGTGGATTACTCCCAAAGCCTATATGGCTACCCTTCTGGCAAGAGGAAAATCGCAAGAATATATCGACCGTATCATGGTCGCACCAAACCCTGGAACCGTCCTTCTATTTATCGCAAGTATTGCCATCGGAGCCCTAGTGGGTGCTTTGATTGGACAAGCCTTGAGTAAAAAATTGGCACAAAAAATCTGATTACTAAAAAAGAGCCACACGGCTCTTTTTTATTTATGACTCAATTTCTTGGTCAGGAAATCTCCCAAGAATTGGATTGCAAAGATAATCAAAATGATAATGATAGTTGCCAAGATGGTCACATCGTGATTGTAGCGGTTAAATCCATAAGCGATGGCTACGTTACCGATACCACCAGCTCCAACTGCACCAGCCATGGCTGTTTCACCGACTAGTGAAATCAAGGTTACAGTCGTCACACGGATCAAATCTGGAAGGCCTTCTGATAGGTAAACACCTACGATATCCCAGAAGGTCGCTCCGCTAGCTTGAGCCGCCTCAATGACACCACCATCTAGCTCAGCCAATACCACCTGTACTTGACGGGCAAAGAAGGCAAAGACTGCAAAAGATAGGGGTACAATAGCCGCATTTGGCCCGATACTTGTCCCTACGATTAGGTGTGAGAAGGGTGACAAGACTGCCAAGAGAATGATAAATGGAACCGCACGGAAAATAGAGGTGATTTTATCCAAAATCCAGAAAACGACTTTATTTTCCAAAACACCGCCTGGCGCGGTCAAGACAAGGAAAAGACCTGCCACTAGCCCCAAGAAACCTCCGATGATGAAGGAAAGAACTGTCATATAAAGGGTTAGGTAGATGGCTGTTCCCCAGCCTGCCTGACCAGCCCAGCCCATTTTATAGACATTTGGCAAATAGGTTTGAATCAATGATTCCATCTTACTGTCCTCCCTTCAATACTTTTAGCTGTACGCCTGCTTGACGAATGGCTTCTTGGGCACCTGCCAACGCTACTTTTTCACCTGACAAGACCACCACCAATTCTCCAACAGGAGTACCATCGAGGATTTCGATATTCCCATAGAGGATATTAGCCGTTACTTGGTAATGCTTGTACAATTCATTCAAAAGTGGCTCGTCTGTTGAAGCTCCAGCGTACTTGAGTTGCACCAAAAGGCTGTTTTCAGACAAATGTTCCACGATTTCTTGCTTCTCTATTTTGACCATGGCTTCGTCAATACCTGTTGCTGTTGAGATAAAGTCTTTAGTCAAAGGTTGTTTAGGGTCTGAGAAGATTTCAAGAACACTACCCTCTTCAATCAAATGCCCATCCTGCATAACTGCCACACGATTGGCAATATCTTTGACAATCTGCATTTCATGCGTAATCAAGACAACAGTCAAGCCTAATTTTTGGTTCAAATCTTGCAACAAGGCCAAAATCTGCTTGGTAGTCTTAGGATCAAGGGCAGAAGTCGACTCGTCTGAAATCAAGATTTTTGGATCATTGGCTAAGGCACGCGCAATGGCTACACGCTGTTTTTGCCCTCCAGATAGTTGTGAAGGGTAGTTTTCAGCACGGTCTGCCAAGCCAACCAAGTCCAACAACTTGGCTACTTTAGCCTTCTTTTCTTCCTTGCTGAGTCCAGAATGTTTAAGGGCAAAGGCTACATTCTCCTCTGCTGTCTTTTGGCTCATCAGATTGAAATGCTGGAAAATCATCCCGATATCCTGACGTTTACGACGCAACTGCTCTGCTGTCAAGGTCACCTTGTCATCAAAAATCACATCATCGTCAATAGTAATTTTCCCTGCAGATGGCTTTTGCAAGAGGTTAATCACCCGTACAAGGGTTGATTTCCCTGCTCCAGAATATCCAACGATTCCGTAGATATCCCCTTCTTGGATGTGAATGGTCACATCCTTGACCGCTGTGATGGTTCTCTTCTTTTGATGAAAAGTCACATCGATCTGATCTAACTTGATAATATCTCTACTCATAGCTTCTAATCAGCTCCTCTACTAATTCAATATGGGTGTAGTAATCGGCGATTCGCACGTTCTCATCTCCACCGTGGTCTCGGCTGTTGGCATTTCCTAGACCGAAGGCCACCATTGGTACCTCTAGGGCATCAAAGACCGTATGCATAGGCCCTGTCCCCGCTGTTGTCGGCAAGACTGAAACGCCCTGTGGATAGAATTTCTTGGCCAACTCGATCACATTGAGAATGGCTGGCGCGCTCATATCGCTTCGATAGCTCATCTCTCCCAAGGTATAGTATAATTCTACCTTATCAAAGCCATTTTTGTCTAGCTGTTTCCGAATTTTTTCCAGAACATCATGCGGTTCTAGACCAGGAACCAAACGAACTTCTAGCTTAGCGCTGGCTTCTGCTGGCAAAATCGTTTTGACTCCTTGTCCTTGGTAACCTGACTGAATCCCTTCGATATTAAGGGCTGGCTCGAAAAAGAAACGTTTTAGGAAGGCTGCGCGGTCCTCTTGTAAGAGAGGCAATTCCAAACCATAAATCTGGCTGATTTCCCCTGGATTTTGTTGAGCGTAGGTATCCACCAAAGCCAATTCACGTTCATTTGGCTCTTTTACCTCTTCGTACAAGCCTTCAACCAAGATACGGCCATCTGCTGCACGAAGAGACTGTAGAGCTTGAAGGAGGTACCATGGAGCTGATTCCACAACCCCACCATAACTCGAATGGATATCCACATCAGCGCTTTTTACCTTGGCATCAAAGGTCACAATCCCCTTATTTCCACCAGAAATTTCTAGCTGTTCCAAGGCATTTTTGGTCCCTTGTTCCCAGACCAACAAGTCTGCGCCACGAAGTTTGTCCGCATGTTTTTCCAGATACTTATCTAGGTCTGTCGAAGCCGATTCCTCCGCTCCCTCCATGATAAAACTGATATTGACAGGCAGGTCATCATGGTGTTGCATATATTTTCTCAAAGCACTCAAACGAGCTGTGATATGACCCTTGTCGTCATCAACCCCACGCCCATACATGAAGCCATTGCGGACCGAAAGCGTAAAGGGATCCTCTGTCCAGACCTGATCCCCGTCCGCTGGCACAGTGTCATAGTGGTTATAGAAAATCAAGGTCTTAGCATCTGGGCGCGAACTCTTGAAATGCGCCATGACAAAGGGAGCCGTATAAGTCTCATCAATCTCCACTTCAGCCCCAACACGCTTGAAAATCTCACCCAGATAGTTTGCGACTTCTTTAAGTCCAACCTGCTGGGCAAAGACCGACTTCTTAGAAATCAAGGTACGCAAAACCTCAAAATAATGCTGGGCCACATGATCCTTTTCAAATTTTTCAATCTGTTCTTGTTCGCTAGGAAAAACCATATTCTCTCTACCTTTCTATGAACTACTCTTCCTGACAATCCATGCTCTATACAAAAGCAAGAGGTGGAATTTTCTCTCCCACCTCCCTGTTTCTTATTACCAAACTGGTTGATCCAAACCGTCTGATGTTTCTTCGATAACTTTTTTCACGTCATCTGTGTGGTAAGCTGCGATCACTTTCTTGATAGCATCAGCTTTTGGTGATGTTTCCCAATCTTTTTTCGCAACGATGATGTTGTACCATTGTTTTGAATTTTCATCAGCTTGTTCTTTGAAAAGTGCTTTCTTGTAGTCCAATTTTGCTTCTGTAACGAAGGTATTGTTTACAACGGCAGCGTCAACTGATGACAATGAACGAGCTGTTTGGCTAGCGTCCAATTCAGTGATTTTCAAGTTCTTTGGATTTTCTTTGATGTTAGCAACTGTTGCAAGAGCAGTTCCTGAAACATCCAATTTAATCAAGCCAGCTGATTGAAGCAAGTAAAGCGCACGGCTTTCGTTTGTAGCATCGTTCGGTACAGCGATTTCTCCGTTTGCTGGGATATCTTCTACTTTAGTGTACTTGTTGTCACTTCCATTCAAACCTGAGTAAAGACGGATTGGAGAGATGTAAGTATCTGCAATCGCTACAAGGTCTTTTCCGTTTTCTTTGTTCCAGTTGTTCAAGAAGTTATAGTGTTGGAAAGCGTTCAAATCTACTTCGCCATCAGCAGTTGCCTTGTTTGGTTGTGAGTAGTCTGTGAACTCTGTAAATTCCAAAGTGATACCGTCTTTTTTAACCAATTCTTGAATTTTGTCCCAACGTTTTTCTTCAGAACCGCTACGGTTAACAGTTGCAATTTTAATAGTTGTTGCATTGTCTGCTTTCTTTTCTGAGTTTCCGCAAGCTGCAAGAGCCAAACCTGCGACTGTAGCAAGGGCTGCTACACCAAGCCATTTTTTAATTTTCATGATTCTTTCTCCTTAAAAATAATACCGTACTAGTATCTCACAATTCGTTTGATTTCACAAATTGTTATTAGATAGTCAGATATATAGTTTAAAACTATATACTTAAAAATTGAGAAATCACCCATCTTACTCAGAATGGATGATCTCAAGAAATTATTTAATATCAGCTTCTGCTGGTAGATAAGTGTCTCCGAAGAATTGTTTTGACAATTTTTCAAGGGTTCCGTCTTTGTAGAGTTCTTGGATACGTTTATCTACAAATGTTTTCAACTCATCTTGACCTTTGGCAAGAAGTGGGTAAACGTAAGGTTGTTGGTCGCTTGGAAGTTCAATGACTTTCAAGTTGTCCAAGCCTTGGTTCTTGATGACTGTTTCAACACCGATTTTATCAAAAATCTTATAGTCAAATTGTCCATCGCTCAAGCGTCCCATGATTTGTTGGAAGTCTGCTCTAGTATAGTTAAGGACAGTTGGATTATCTGAGTGTTGCTTGTTATAGTCTTCTAACTGTTTAGCTGATGTTGTCCCTTGAACAACTTCTGTTGATTTTCCACCGATATCATCAAGCGATTTGATGCTAGAGTCGTCCTTCTTCACTACAAGAACGTTAGGGTTTTTAGCAGTTGGGGCTGCGTAAAGGTATTTTTCAGCACGTTCTTTGGTGTAGCTGATGTTGTTAACGGCCATTTGGTAACGGTCAGCATCAAGTCCTGCAAAGACTCCCGACCACTCAGTCTTCTCAAACTTGATATCATACTTGTCAGAGTCTTTAAAGATAGCGCGAACCACTTCAATTTCGTAACCAGTCAATTCGCCATTTTCTTCATAGTTGAATGGTTTTGGTGAAGCATTGGTTGCAACGATAATTTCTTTCTTGCTAGCTGCTTCTCCTTCTTTCTTAGCACCACCTGAGCAAGCTGCTAGAACACCTGCAGCAACAAGCCCTAGGGCAGCAAGAGATGAGTATTTAACGATTTTTTTCATGTCATTTCCTCCAAAATAGAATACCTTATAATCTTAACAGAAAAAGACCATTTGCGCCATTATATGATATCTATCTCTGTGATAGGTTTTCTTTATGGCTAATTTAAAAGACCAAACGCAAGACTGCAATCAAGACCACTCCAAAGAGAACCGTTCCGACTAGATTGCGGTAGCGAAAGGCTACCCAAGCTGTTGGAAAGACGGCTAAGAAGTCCAGCCATTTGATTTGAGGAAGACTCCCAACCTTGCCTGCCACTACGCTTGAAAGAATCAAGGCAAAGATAATAGAGACGGGCAAGAACTTCAAAAAACGCTCAACGATCGCAGGCAAGCCCTTATACTTGACCAAGATGAAGGGAATCATACGGGGAATCCACGTCACCAAGCCAGAGAAAATAACTGCTAATAAAAGATACTTACTGACCATCTAAAACCACCCCCATGCTACAACCAAGTAGCGTCGCAAACAGAACAGCTAGTGACTGAGACACCACTGTCAAGAGCAAAAAGAAGGATACCGCAACAACCGCTAGGATAATGAGCAGATTGCGGACAGGAATCCGTCTTTGCATAATCTGGAATTGCGAAGCAAAAATTCCGATAAACATCCCAACCAGGGCAAAATCCAAGCCAAAGATTTCTGGATCTGGTAGCAGGCCACCCAGAGCCGTTCCGACCACTGTCCCCACAAACCAAGCCACATAGCTGTTGAGATTGTTTCCGTGCATCCACATAGGATTGACCTTGTTTGTATGGGCCAATTCGCCCATCAAAACGCCATAAGTCTCATCCGTCAAAAGGCTAGACATACCAATATTTTGCCAGAGACTGGTATGACGAAAATAGGTTGACGCATGTAAGCTCAGCAAAAAGAGACGCAAATTGATCAAAAAGACCGTCATCGCAATAGCTGCCACAGGTGCTTGAACCGCAATCAGGGCCAACATAGCAAACTGGGCACTCCCAGCATAAACAAAGAGGCTCATCAAGCCCATCTCTACAGGTGTCACATAGGGCGCACCGATAATCCCACAGGCCAGTCCGATACTAACATATCCAAGGGCCGTTGGCATAGCTGCCTGCGCCCCCTCCCAAAATCCTTTTTCTTTCATCTTTCTCCTCGTATTGTCTTAATGAATGGGCTGAATCAGTTCCAGCCACAGCATGGACTATTATAACACATTCAGGAAAGAGAAAAAAGTCTGCTGATTGTAATCAGACAGACTCCATTTTATTGGCTCTATAATATTTGTAGTGGGTAAATCCCCTATGGATCTTATGGAGCCTATTTTTGTGTAGAAAAAAAGTCCCATATAACCTATAATGAAAAGCG
>JAGZLW010000031.1 GCA_018364455.1 Streptococcus mitis
GTTTGGATTATGCAGCCAAAACTTTGCGTCCTTTACGACGACGAGCTGCCAATACGCGACGACCGTTTTTAGTTGACATACGGTTACGGAATCCGTGTTTGCGCGCACGACGAAGTTTACTTGGTTGATAAGTACGTTTCACGATGAATACCTCCTCATAGATTTTGTATTCGTTTAGCCGGCTATAAAGTGATCAGTTACTAAACATACTTTACTATTCTATCTGATTCTTTCACTTTTGTCAATAGCTCTAGGCAAATGTTTCCAGCTTTTTCAAATGTAAGCCCTATCTACGATACTGTTTTAAGAATCGAGTCATCTTTTCTTGGATTTGGGCTAGTTCATCAACACGAGGAAGGTAAACGATACGGAAGTGGTCTGGTTCCTGCCAGTTAAAGCCTCGACCATGAACCAAGAGAACCTTTTCCTGTTTCAAGAAATTAAGAACAAACTGTTCATCATCATCGATACGGTACATATTGCGATCGATTTTAGGGAAGATATAGAGTCCAGCCTTAGGTTTAACCGCAGACAAACCTGGAATATCTTGAATGGCATTGTAAATGAAATTTCTTTGCTCGTAAATTCGTCCACCAGGAAGGAGCAATTCATCGACCGACTGGTGACCACCCAATGAAGTTTGTACGACTTGTTGGGCCAAAACGTTAGAGCAAAGGCGCATGTTGGAAAGCATATTGAGCCCTTCGATATAGCCTTTAACATGTGTCTTAGGTCCAGACAAGACCATCCAACCCACACGGAAACCAGCGATACGGTGGGATTTTGATAGACCATTCATGCTGACGCAGAAAACATCTGGTGCCAAGCTCGCCACAGGCGTATGCACATGTCCATCCATTACCATGCGGTCGTAAATTTCATCCGCAAAGATAATCAAATCGTTTTGACGGGCAATCTCAATAATCTCCAACAAGAGTTCCTTAGGATAAAGGGCTCCAGTTGGATTATTTGGATTGATAAGGACGATTGCCTTGGTATTGGAAGTGATTTTTGACTTGATATCGTCAATATCTGGGTACCATTCTGCAGCTTCATCACAGATATAGTGAACGGCATTTCCCCCAGCTAAGCTGACAGCTGCTGTCCAGAGAGGATAATCTGGCATTGGCACTAAGACTTCATCCCCGTTGTCCAAAAGCCCCTGCATGGACATGACAATCAGTTCACTGACACCATTTCCAAGGTAAATATCATCAATGTCCACATTAGGGAATTTCTTCAATTGACAATACTGCATAATGGCCTTACGGGCTGAGAAAATCCCTTTGGAGTCAGAGTAACCTTCACTATCACGCGCATTCATAATCAAGTCATGAATGACCTCGTCTGGCGCTGTAAAGCCAAATTCTGCTGGATTTCCTGTATTCAGACGTAAAATCTTTTCTCCATTTGCTCGCATCCGCATGGCTTCTTCCAAAACAGGACCACGGATATCATAAGCAACATGCTCTAACTTACTAGACTTGTTATATTCTTTCATCTTGTTTCCTCAATTCGTCAGGATAGTAACATTATACCACTAGAAAGACAATGCGACAAGTTTACTGAAATGTGTTACTAAAATCCTACAGAAGAAAAACCTCACTAAGAGCGAGGTCAAGACAGTGGAGATAGCAGGTGTTTTGCGAAAGTCACATCACATACCAAAAGATAAACCTAGAAAAAGCAAGCCTAAAAAGGAGTCATAGAGAAGATTGAACATGAGGAAAAGTTCCCATATCATCAAGTAGTCCCAACGCCCACTTCGTTTTGCAACTAGGAATAAGATTAGATGGTAGAGTAGGTGAAAGACTAAAAATCCGATAAAACCTGGATAGAGAAGTGGAATTAGCTTCTCTAATTGCCAGATCATGATAACTTCTAGCAAGACTGAAACTAGGATAATTCCATAATAAAGGAAATTTGATTTTTGAAAAGAGCTTTTCATCATTATCCCTCCCTTCACTTCTTTCCTGCTATCCTTTCTTTTATTTTATCATATATTTATATAGATTTTAATCGCTAACATTCTTTTAAAAAATACTTTTTTTGCTTTACTTCTATAGTGAAAAGGTTTACAATTATAGTAAGAAAATTTCAGGAGGTTTCATTATGGCACAACGTTACCAAAATATCATGGTCGCAATCGATGGTTCTAAAGAAGCAGACTTGGCTTTTGTCAAGGGAGTTCATTCTGCTCTACGAAACGACGCTAAACTCACCATCGCACATGTCATTGACACACGCGCACTCCAAAGTGTATCCACCTTTGATGCTGAAGTTTACGAAGAACTCCAAGTCGACGCTGAAAGTCTGATGAAAGAGTACGAAAAACGTGCTAAAGATGCTGGTGTGGCAGATGTTCATATCGTCATTGAAATGGGAAATCCAAAAACCCTCTTGGCACGTACTATTCCCGATGCTGAGGAAGTGGACCTCATCCTCGTTGGCGCAACTGGTCTCAACGCCTTTGAACGCCTCTTGGTTGGCTCTTCATCTGAATACATTCTCCGCCATGCTAAGGTTGATTTGCTGGTTGTGAGAGAACAAGAAAAAACCTTATAATCACAAAGAAAAGGAGCTCAGCGCTCCTTTTTGTTTACTATTTATACTCTTCAAACCACGTCAACGTCCATCTACAACCTCAAAACAGTGTTTTGAGCAGCCTGCGGCTAGTTTCCTAGTTTGCTCTTTGATTTTCATTGAGTATTATTTCTCTCTTTATGGCGTTCGTAAGCCTTGAGCTGGCGCTTCAGTTCCTTTTTAATAGCAGGTTCTGGAGCATATTTTTCTTCCCAATCATCTGGTTTTAAGATTTTATGGGTCACTGGATCAAAATGAGCCTTGCCATCTGGGAAAATTTTCCCCATATTGGCCTGATGGACAATGTCAAAAATACGTTCTGGGTCCACCCCCATCAAGACAAAACTACCGTAGGTGAAGTAAAGCGTATCAATCAAGGCATCCACCTGCCCTATCAAATCTTGCTGAGCAGGCGTCTTCTTAGCTACTTTATCTGCTGCCTTATCAAGGGCTTGATGAAGTTGCGATAGAGCTTGACCAAAATCCTCTTCAGAAGGGCTGGCAGCTCGAACAAACTCCACCAATTCTTCTATTTTAAAGCCAGCCCTGTGGGTTGCACCTTCTAAATCCCAAGCTCGAGGTTCTTCTTGGGTTCGTTCATCCATCATGTGGTGGAAGGTCTTGACCTTATTGAAATGATAGTCACGGCTGACAAAGACTTTTTCTGAAGCCAAAACACCAAAATGTTCCAAGGCCTTGTGGATTCCGTCTTGCTGATTGCTGGTGGTGATGTGTTTGGCAACTTCCTTGACACTGCTACTACCATTTCCCATAGCAACTGACATACCGACACCAGCCAGCATTTCAAGGTCGTTATCCGAATCACCAAAGGCCATGACTTGGTTGAGGTCAAAACCATATTCTTTCCCGACTCGGCGTATGCCTTCCAATTTAGAGTTTCCTTGATTGATAACATCCGCTGCAAAAGGATTGCTACGTGTCAATTTCAAGTCTTCAAAATCAGCTGCTGCCTTCTCAGATTCTTCTGGCGTCATCAGCATCAAGACTTGGTAGATAGGCTGATTCATTAGATGAAGCAGGTCTTCTTCCTTTTGGGGAACAACCTTGCTGACCATACGATTAAAGGAATGACTCACTGTCCGAGTTAAAACTGAGGGAACGAAGCGACTGATTCGTTGGGAAAAAGAACCCAGACCAAAGGACATGATTTTGGAACCTAACATGGCATCCTTGGTCCCTAGGGCAATCTCCTTGCCCTCTTTTTTAGCATAAGTAATGAGCTTGCGCAAATGTAACTTGGAGATAGGACTCGTGAACAAGACTCTGTCTTTAGTAAAGATATACTGGCCATTGTAGGTTACCGCAAAGTCCAAATCCAAATCGTCCATCAATTCCTTAACAAAAAAAGGTCCTCGACCTGTCGCTACGCCGACAAGTACCCCTTGCTCTTTGACGATTTTAATCGCGTCCTTAGTGGATTTCAAAACACTCTTGCGATCGTTGACCAAGGTTCCATCGATATCAAAAAAAACAGCTTTGACTTCCATCCTGTCCCAATCTCCCCTTTTGTGATACAATGATTATACCACATTTCAGAAAGAGTGAGTAAATCATGCCTAAGAAAATCCTTGTTTTACATACGGGTGGGACTATTTCCATGCAGGCCGATGCTTCTGGCGCTGTTGTGACGAGTTCGGATAATCCCATGAACCATGTGTCCAATCCCCTCGAAGGAATCCAGGTCCACGCCCTAGACTTTTTTAACCTGCCAAGCCCTCATATCAAGCCCAAGCATATGCTGGCCCTCTACCAAAAAATCAAAGAGGAAGCAGATAACTACGATGGAGTGGTGATTACACACGGAACCGACACTTTAGAGGAAACAGCTTATTTCCTTGATACCATGGAAGTTCCCCACATGCCCATCGTTCTAACAGGGGCCATGCGCAGCTCCAACGAACTCGGTAGTGACGGTGTCTATAATTATCTGAGTGCTTTACGAGTGGCTAGCGATGACAGGGCTGCTGACAAAGGAGTTTTGGTCGTTATGAACGATGAAATCCACGCTGCCAAGTATGTTACCAAAACGCATACAACCAACGTCAGCACCTTCCAGACTCCAACACACGGGCCACTTGGTCTGATTATGAAACAGGAAATCCTCTACTTTAAAACAGCTGAACCTCGTGTCCGCTTTGACCTTGATCACATACAAGGATTAGTCCCTATCATCTCTGCTTATGCTGGTATGACAGATGAGCTGATTGATATGCTGGATTTGGAACAATTGGACGGTTTGATTATCCAAGCCTTCGGAGCTGGTAATATTCCCAAAGAAACGGCTCAAAAATTAGAAAGCCTTCTGCAAAAAGGAATACCAGTCGCCCTGGTTTCACGATGCTTTAACGGTATCGCAGAACCTGTTTATGCCTACCAAGGTGGGGGCGTACAGTTGCAAAAGGCCGGTATTTTCTTTGTCAAAGAACTTAACGCCCAAAAAGCTCGCCTGAAACTCCTCATTGCCCTCAATGCTGGACTAACAGGACAGGCTTTGAAAGACTATATGGAAGGCTAATTCCCTTCTCTAAAAACAAATCAGGAAATCTTCACGATTCCCTGATTTTTTCTATTTACGTTTTCGTGTTGAACGACGTTCTGTCAAACCATGAGGTAAGAGAACTTCACGTTCTTCCAACTCTTCCTTGTGCATAATCTTAGTCAACATACGCATACTAATAGCACCAAGATCATAAAGAGGTTGGGCGATAGTTGTCAAGTTTGGACGGGTAAAGCGTGAGACTTGCGAATCATCACTAGTAATGATTTCAAATTCTTCTGGTACTGATACACCCTTATCAGCAAGGCCGTTCAAGACACCTGCTGCCAATTCATCACCTGTTACAACTGCTGCAGTTGCATTTGATGAAATCAGGCGTTCTGCCAAGGCATAACCGTCTTCATAAGTGTATTTAGATTCAAATACCAATCCTTCGCTATAAGAAACACCTGCTTTTTTCAAGGCTTCCTTGTAGCCAACCAAACGAACCTTACCATTGATGTCATCCACTAATGGACCGCTAACGAAAGCAATGCGCTCATTTTCTTTAGCAAGGTAGGTTACTGCATCAATCGTTGCTTGTTTGTAGTCAATATTAACACTTGGAAGCTGGTGCTCCACATCTACTGTTCCCGCAAGAACAACTGGTGTTCGAGAACGAGAAAACTCTGAACGAATTTTTTCAGTCAAGTGGTACCCCATAAAAATGATACCATCCACTTGCTTAGAAAACAGGGTATTGACCACTGAAACTTCCTTATCATCATCCTCATCACTGTTAGCAAGGACGATATTGTACTTGTACATTTCAGCAATATCATCAATCCCTTTAGCAAGCGTTGAGAAATAGCCATTGGTAATATTTGGAATCACGACACCAACAGTGGTTGTCTTTTTACTTGCAAGACCACGCGCCACTGCATTTGGACGGTAATCCAAACGGTCAATTACCTCAAGCACTTTTTTACGGGTATTCTCTTTTACATTCTTATTGCCATTGACTACACGGCTAACTGTCGCCATTGAAACTCCGGCTTCACGGGCGACATCATAAATCGTTACTGTATCGTCTGTATTCATTCCATTTCCTTTCTATATCATACCTCACGAGACTCCAAAAAAGAGACGGTATGAAAATTTCGTTTTCATGCTTCTACTTATTCCATTTTATCACTATTTGTAAACACTTTCAAGCTTTTTTTGAAGATTATTTGAAAAAATTTCATAGAAAGCTATGTTTATGAAGAAAAAATCGCCTTTTCTTGATTTTTAATCCTATTTGCTGTATGATAAGGGAAAGAAAGGGGGTAGAAATATGGCTTTTACCAATACCCACATGCGATCGGCTAGTTTTGGCATTGTTACCAGCTTGCCTGATGACGTTATTGACTCTTTTTGGTATATCATCGACCACTTCTTAAAAAATGTCTTTGAATTGGAAGAAGAACTTGAGTTTCAATTGCTCAATAACCAAGGAAAAATTACCTTCCACTTCTCAAGTCAACACCTCCCTACAGCCATTGATTTTGATTTTAACCATCCCTTTGACCCTCTTTATCCCCCGAGAGTCCTGGTTTTAGATATGGACGGTAGAGAAACTATCCTCCTCCCAGAAGAAAATGACCTATTTTAAAAACTCTAGCCTTCAGTTACAAGCGACTGAAAACTAGAGTTTTTTCTATTGTTTCAAAGCATCATACAAGTTGCGGATCGGTTGCTTTAATGTCGGATGGATAAAATGAGGCGCAATTTCTTGTAGAGACTCAAGAACAAACAGGCGTTCCGCTATGTAAGGATGAGGCAAAATAAGGTCGTCTGTATAAATGACCTGGTCCTCCACAAAGAGCAAGTCCAAATCAATCAAACGAGGTCCCCAATGCACCTCTCTCACCCGTCCCATCTCTGACTCAATAGCCAACAAGGTTTCTAACAAGACTGGTGCTGGTAGCCAGGTTTCCACCTCAACCACTTGATTAGCAAAGCTATCCTGCTCCACTCCACCCCAAGGCTCCGTCGCTAAGACACTGGACTCTTTGAGAATATGGATGCCACGAGCTCGCAGTTTGTCAATAGCTTTCTCCAAATTTGCTTGCTTATCCCCCATATTGCTTCCTAGGGCGATAAAGGCCCGTTGCTTACGACGATGAATAGTCACCGAACAAGTATCTAGTGGCAAATGCACTGGCGCCCAAGGTTTTTTCAGTTCCAACTTCATTTCTTGGACAAGAGGATAGGTCTCAAAAGTACGTTCTACCAACTTGTAAGCTACCGTTTCAATCAAATCCTCACTCGTTTCCTGAAACCAAGACGTCCACTGCTGACACAGCTCTCCATAATGGACAGAAGCTGTTAAATCCAATTCTGTAGCCGCCTTGGTCATATCATAGGATAGGATTGCGGAAATAACAAACTTTTGCCCTAATTCCTTTTCACTAGGAAAAAGACCATGATAGGCAAAAATTTCCAAATCCTTAATCTGCAGTTGATCCATAATGATTCCTTTCTAGAAAAATCCGCTTGACGCGGATTCTTTTTATACTCAATGAAAATCAAAGTGCAAACTAGGAAGCTAGCCGCAGACTGCTCAAAACACTGTTTTGAGGTTGCAGATGGAAGCTGACGTGGTTTGAATTTGATTTTCGAATAGTATTATAGTCCCATTAAACGATAAGCCTGATCTCGGAGGTCCTTATCTGTTTCAAATAGACCACGAGCTACTGTCGTCAAGGTTGCAGTGCCTGGTTTTCTGACACCACGCATGCTCATACACATATGTTCCGCCTCAATGACAACAAAGGCTCCTTTAGCACCTAGATAGTCCATCAAGGCATCGGCCACTTCGATATTCAAACGTTCTTGAATTTGTGGCTTTTTAGAATAAACTTCAACCGTACGGGCTAGCTTAGACAAACCTGCCACACGACCATCTGGAATATAGGCAATATGCGCTCTACCATAAAATGGCAAGAAGTGGTGTTCACACATAGTATGGAAAAAGATATCCTTTTCTACCACCATATTATCATCAATAATCTCAAAGGATTTTGACAAATGTTCCTCCGCTGTTTGACCAAGACCTGAAAAAATCTCTTGGTACATACGAGCGACACGAGCAGGTGTTTCCTGCAAGCCCTCGCGATTAACGTCCTCTCCTACAGCCTCGATAATCATTTTTACAGCTGCTTCAATCTTTTGTGTATCCATTCTCGTTTTTCCTCTCCATCAGATAGGCTCTCACTTGGCTCAAGAAATACAAGGAACCTGTGACAATCCTAACTGTTTTTTTCTCTTCTTTTTTATCTGTCAATTTTTGCTCTAGAAAATCCTGCCAACCTTGGTAGCTGAGATTTCTAGACTTGGCTGTCTCTTTCAGCACACTTTCATCAGTTGCCCGACTATCATCAAAATGTGTCAGGGTAAGCTCAGTATCTGGCATTGTCCCCAGCAAGTCCAACATATCCTCCAAGGCCTTGGTTTTGATACAAGTAAAGAGGATTTCCTTACGATAATCCGCAAAGCGTTCTTGCAAAGTTGCTAATAAAGCCTTGATAGCATGGGGATTGTGGGCCCCATCCAAAATCATCAAGGGTTCTCTTGACACGATTTCCAAACGCCCTGGCCAACTTGTTTCTTCCAAGGCTTGAGCAAGCACGTGATTGCTTGCTAGTTCTCGACCATCTTCTTGACAAAAATTATCAAGTAAAGCTATGGCCATCCCAGCATTCTCTATCTGGTGCAAACCCAACAGGCCAGTTTGGAAGCGACCTTGTCTGACAACACTTGTATAGTCAAAGACTTCGCCTGTAACCATACTCTTTTGATGGCGGACCTGATAATCTGTCCCGTAGGCAAATCTCGGCGCATCTTTCCCTTCCGCAATGCGGTCAATCACAGCCAAAGCTTCTGGAGCAATACGACCTGTCACCAAGGGAATACCTTGTTTGATAATACCAGCTTTCTGCTCTGCTATGGCTTCCAAGGTGTCACCAAGTAGGACTACATGGTCCAATCCAATGGTCGTAATTCCTGTTAAAATTGGCTGGCAGACATTGGTACTATCTAAAAGCCCACCCATGCCGACTTCCATGATAGCCACATCTACTTGCTCTGAGGCAAAGTAATCATAGGCTATAGCTGTAATTATTTCAAACTCAGTTGTCCCCTGCAAATTGGTAGCCGATTCCCCTTCCAACAAAGACTGATAGTCTGCCATGAGGGCTTCTAGTCTAGCCTCTGGGATAGATTCCCCATTGATGCTAATCTGGTCTGTATAATGAATGAGATAGGGCGAGCTAAACACGCCAACTCTCAGCCCTAGCTTTTCTAGCATCTTTTTCAAAAAAGCAATGGTCGAACCCTTGCCATTGGTCCCTCCGATATGGATGACCTTGAGTTTGAGATGGGGATTGCCACGCAAAGCTAACAGTTCCTCCATTCGTTCCAAGCCAAAATGCGGTTGGTCCGTCCGGTAGTTAGCAATCCACTGATTGTTTTGAATTTCTTTCATCTTATTTATATTGTTTTAAATCTAAATCTTCCGCTTCATCAGCCAGACGAATGGCGGAGGCAATTTCAACTGCCATCCTGTGACTAACTACATCATGCACGCGCACCACTTCCACACCCTGTCTCGCAGCGATACTGGTTACATGAGCCGAAGCCGTATCTCGATTGCGGAAACCAAGTTCTGTCTCAGGATTGACTTCAAAACCATTTTCTTCAAGAATATTGATGACAAACCGCTTGCGCGACACTCCGAGAAAGATTGGATAGCCTTTCTGATGTAGTTTATCCAGATCCCGTAAAAGAAGCAAATTTTCTTTCTTGGTCAGACCAAAGCCGATTCCCGGATCCAACAGGATATTTTCTTGTGCAATCCCAGCTTGATTTGCTCTCGCTAAGGCTCTGTCAAAGAAAGTCTCCATCAAGTCTTCGATTGGCAATTTTTCAAAGTCAGCTAACTCTTTTTCTGTAAAAGCTTGACCAAAGCCAAAATGAGGAAATATGAGTGAGCTAGGATGCTGAGGTCGCGCCATAACTGGATTAAACATAATGACTACTTTCGCACCAGCCTTAGCTACCACATGAGCCATTTTTTCATCACCCATGAGACCAGTGATATCATTGACTAGATTGGCACCAGCAGCCAAAGCAGCCTCTGCTACCTGACTCTTCCAAGTATCAATAGAGATGAGGACATCACTTTCCTTGCGAATCGCTTTGATCACTGGAACAACACGCTGGATTTCCTCTTCTATCTCAACATAGCTACTTCTTCCCGGCCGAGTCGATTCTCCGCCGATATCGAGCATACTAGCCCCTTCTGCTATCAATTTACGAGCCTGCTGGAGTGCCTGCTCAAGAGCAAAAAATTGACCACCATCCGAAAAGGAGTCTGGGGTTACATTGATAATTCCGCAAATAGCTGTCTTTGCATGATTGGCTTTACTTGACATATCGGTCACTCCCTCAAGGCTTTTCATCATATTATTTCTCTATTTTACCATAAAAAGAAAAAGATGGACACGATTGCATTCATCTTTTTCCCAGTAGAAACAAGTAAGCAATTGTCAAAAATCTTAAACAGGAATCCCTAATGTCCGACTCAAAATCACCACAAGAGCCAACAAACAGAAAGCAACCCCATTAACAATCATGTGAAGCAAGATAGACATTTCCAAACGTTGGGTCTTGTAAGCCGTCCAAGACAGAACGATCGACATACCTCCATAAATCAATAAAGAAGGTAAATTACTTGGTTGATGCAATAAAGCAAAGACAATCGTACCAACTACAAATCCCCAGCTCTCCTTACCTCGGAAAATCTTTTTAGGAATAATTCCACGGCACAAGATTTCCTCACAAATCGGAGCAAGCAAGGCTAGCAAGAAGAAGCTAGAAATCAGAGAACTATTCTGAACCATGTCGTTAATCTGAGACTGGTTAGCTGTTGTCGTCTCATTTGACAGTTGTAACAAGATAGAACCAAGTATATTTGAACAGATAATAACTAAATAACTCAAGCCCAAGCGTGCCAAATCCTTAGCTCTGAAAAAAGAAAAATTAAAACTTGCTAATTGTGTTTTACGAGCTCCAATAATAAATAGCCCTAAAACCACAATTGAAATACCAGCAACTATCAGCCCTGACTGTAACAGTGGTACTGCATTTAAAATTAAAATGGAAGTAACTGCTAAAGGAATCTGATATAAAATTGTCGCTAGCAAAAAGAGCAAAATCCAGCCTGCACGATTCAACAATTCTTTCCACATACTTTTCTCTTCCATCATTCATCTCCTAGACTTTGTATTAAAAAAAGGGGGAAATCCCCCCTGGGTAATTCTATTATAGGGCCATGCTGATATAGTTAAGGATAAACAAGGCATCCAAAATCCAAATCATTACATGGACATCTTTAGCTTGACCTTTAACAATCTTAGTCAAAGTGTAAGTCAAGAAACCAACTGCAATCCCTTGAGTGATAGAGTAGCTGAATCCCATAAAGATAGATGTGAAGAAAGCAGGAACCGCTTCAGACATATCATCCCAATGAATATTTTTCAAGCTAGCCAACATCATAATCCCAACAATAATTAAGATTGGAGCTGTAGCGGCTGTTGGTACAATCGCTAAAAGTGGGCTAAAGAAGCTTGAGATCGCAAAACAGATAGCTACAACCAAGGCTGTCAAACCAGTACGTCCACCTGCACCGATACCAGCAGCAGACTCAACATAAGTCGTCACGTTTGAAGTACCAGCTACTGCACCAATTGTTGTAGCAATTAAATCAGAATAAAGAGCTTTGTCCAATTTAACTGATTCCTTGTTTTCACCTTTAGAAGCAATGATTCCAACTTTTTCACCAGTACCAATTAGAGTACCAATTGTATCGAAAATATCTGTTAACGAGAAGGCCAGAATAGCCATAAGAGTCTCAGGTAAGCGAGCTGTATCTGAAATCAAAGCTCCCAAACCTTCTGAACCAAGAGCTGCACCAAAAATTTTCTTCAAATCTTCTACCGCAGCACCCAAGTGATTATTTGAAAAATCAATGCTAGAAATATTAACTAAACCTACTGCAATTGCAAGAACTGTTGTTGTTAAGATAGAAAGGATAATTCCTCCTTTAATCCCTTTAATGACAAAGAAGATTGTAATAGCAAGTCCTGCAAGAGCCACCAAAACAGCTGGATTATTAAAGCTGACCAATCCTGGAACTGCTGAAGCATTTGCTGTAATCGCTGCTTGAGCCTTGTCAGCTCCTTCTCCTGCAACCGTGTAATTTCCTGGATCGATAGAGAATTTCAAAAGTCCAGCATTCTTAATCCCCACGTAGGCAAGGAAGACACCGATACCAGCTGAAATAGCTGAACGAAGGGCGTTTGGAATCGATTCAATGATCATTTTACGAACATTTGTCAAGGTAATAA
Organism: Streptococcus mitis; assembly: GCA_018364455.1. Classification (GTDB taxonomy): domain Bacteria; phylum Bacillota; class Bacilli; order Lactobacillales; family Streptococcaceae; genus Streptococcus; species Streptococcus mitis_BR. The sequence goes on from JAGZLW010000031.1 coordinate 12,532, forward strand.
TCAATGAGATAATTCCACAGATGAAGACCATAGCTAGGGCTTCTTGCCAAGAATAACCGAGTCCAAATACAACTGTAAAGGTAAAGAAGGCATTGAGTCCCATACCTGGCGCTTGAGCATATGGCAAGTTGGCGTAGAAGGCCATCATCAGGGTACCAGCAACTGCACCGATAATCGTTGCGAGGAATACACCCTGAGCAGGCATTCCTGTTTGCGAAAGAATTTGTGGGTTTACAAAGAGAATATAGCTCATTGCAAAGAAAGTTGTTAAACCAGCGAGAACCTCTGTACGAACGTCTGTACCGTTCTCTTTTAGTTTAAATAATTTGTCCATTATCAATCTCCTTTTAATTTTTACGAACAATAATAGAATTATATCATTTATCATTCACTTTTTCAATATCTTTGTTTGATTTATTTAAGAATTTGATGAAATTTCTTTTTTTGTTTCGAATCTGCTTTTCTGCCTGCTTTTTGTTATAATAGTAGACATCTTATCTGAAAAGACACTAGAAAGGTCCCTATGACGAAAAAAATTATTGCAGTTGACCTGGATGGAACCCTGCTCAACTCGGACAGTCAGATTTCTGACTTTACCAAAGAAACTATTAAAAAAGTTGCTGAAAAAGGCCATCAAATTATTATTACGACAGGGCGCCCTTACCGAATGTCAAAAGATTTTTACCGTGAACTAGGCTTAAACACTCCTATGATTAATTTCAACGGCTCCCTTACTCATTTACCAGACCAAGTTTGGGATTTTGAAAAGTGTTTGACCGTAGACAAAAAATATCTGCTAGACATGGTTCAACGTTCAGAGGACATTCAAGCTGATTTTATCGCTGGAGAATATCGTAAAAAATTCTACATTACAAATCTTAATGAAGAAATTGCCAATCCCAAACTATTTGGTGTGGAAGCTTTCCAACCTGAAGATCAATTTCAACCTGAATTAGTGACCAAAGATCCTAACTGTATCCTATTACAGACCAGAGCCAGTGACAAGTATGCCTTGGCAAAAGAAATGAACGCCTTCTACCAGCATCAACTTTCTATTAATACCTGGGGAGGTCCGCTCAATATCCTTGAGTGTACACCCAAAGGAGTTAATAAGGCCTTTGCTTTGGACTACTTGCTCAAGGTAATGAACCGCGACAAAAAAGATTTGATTGCTTTTGGAGATGAGCACAATGATACCGAAATGCTCGCTTTTGCTGGGAAAGGTTATGCCATGAAAAATGCCAACCCAGAGCTACTCCCCTATGCAGATGAGCAAATTTCCTTGACAAATGACCAAGACGGGGTTGCCAAAACTCTGCAAGATTTATTCTTATAGTTCATTCTGACCAGCTTGCAAGCTGGTCTTTGTGCTCTTTTCACAGTCTCATCAACCAGTTAATCGATTGTTCTACTTTTTGCCTCCAAAACCTTGGAAAAGGCTTTCTTTTGTGATATACTTCACATATAAATACAAGAGAGCTCGTCACACTCGACTCTGTTGACATAAAATCAATCCAGTCCTGTTTCTCCTGCTCTCAGTTAATATCAAGGAGGATAGCTATGAAAGCTGTTGTTGTAAATCCAGAAAGCACTGGTGTTGCTGTTGAAGAAAAAGTACTCCGTCCACTTGAAACTGGAGAAGCACTTGTAGAAATTGAATACTGTGGTGTTTGCCACACTGACCTCCACGTTGCCCATGGTGACTTCGGTCAAGTACCAGGCCGTGTTCTAGGTCACGAAGGTGTTGGTATCGTCAAAGAAATTGCCCCAGATGTAAAAAGCCTTAAAGTCGGCGACCGCGTCAGCGTTGCTTGGTTCTTTGAAGGATGTGGCACTTGCGAATACTGTACTACTGGCCGTGAAACTCTTTGCCGTACAGTGAAAAATGCCGGCTACTCAGTAGATGGTGGTATGGCTGAACAATGTATCGTAACTGCAGACTATGCTGTCAAAGTTCCTGACGGACTTGATCCAGCCCAAGCCTCTTCTATCACATGTGCTGGTGTAACAACCTATAAAGCTATAAAAGAAGCAAAAGTTGAACCAGGTCAATGGGTTGTTCTTTACGGTGCTGGTGGACTTGGTAACCTCGCTGTTCAATACGCTAAAAAAGTATTCAATGCTCATGTCATCGCAGTTGATATCAATAACGACAAACTTGCCCTTGCAAAAGAAGTAGGCGCTGACATTGTGATTAACGGCCTCGAAGTTGAAGATGTACCTGGACTCATCAAGGAAAAAACTGATGGTGGAGCTCATTCAGCTGTCGTAACTGCTGTATCTAAAGTTGCCTTCAACCAGGCTGTTGACTCAGTTCGTGCTGGTGGTCGCGTTGTCGCTGTCGGCCTTCCTTCTGAAATGATGGAACTCAGCATCGTGAAAACAGTTTTAGATGGAATCCAAGTCATCGGTTCTCTTGTAGGAACTCGTAAAGACTTGGAAGAAGCCTTCCAATTCGGTGCAGAAGGTTTGGTAGTTCCAATTGTTCAAAAACGTCCAGTAGAAGATGCCGTAGCCATTTTCGACGAAATGGAAAAAGGTCAAATCCAAGGACGTATGGTACTCGACTTCACCCACTAATCTAATAGAAACCTATTTTAAAAGTTGGAATGCGCTTCCAACTTTTTTATATTAAATTTTTAAATAAGGATTCAAAAAACCTTCTCTAAAACTCAATATATCAACATCTTCAGATGTAATCTTTTTAATTATTTTATGATAAATAGTTGATTTTTAGATGAAAACGGTTTATACTTAAAAAGTCTTAAAGTTTTCTTAAACGAAAACTAAAACAAAAAAGGAGGAATGACAATAATGAGTATCGGAATCATTATTGCGAGCCACGGCGAATTTGCTGCGGGTATTCATCAGTCAGGATCTATGATCTTTGGTGAACAAGAAAAGGTTCAAGTTGTAACCTTTATGCCAAACGAAGGTCCTGACGATCTATACGCTAAGTTTAATAACGCTGTTGCTGCATTTGACGCAGAAGATGAGGTTCTAGTTTTGGCTGACCTTTGGAGTGGATCTCCATTTAACCAAGCTAGCCGCGTGATGGGAGAAAATCCTGAGCGTAAGTTTGCCATCATCACAGGACTTAACTTACCGATGTTAATTCAAGCCTACACAGAGCGCCTCATGGACGCTGCTGCAGGTGTAGAAAAAGTCGCTGCTAATATCATTAAAGAAGCCAAAGATGGCATCAAAGCTCTTCCAGAAGAGCTAAACCCAGTTGAGGAAGTAGCAAGCGCTGCAGCTGCTCCAGTTGCCCAAGCTGCTATTCCAGAAGGAACTGTCATCGGAGACGGTAAACTCAAAATCAACCTTGCCCGTCTAGACACTCGTTTACTTCACGGTCAAGTTGCAACTGCTTGGACTCCAGATTCAAAAGCAGATCGTATCATCGTTGCTTCAGATAACGTAGCTAAAGACGAATTACGTAAAGAATTGATTAAACAAGCAGCTCCAGGTAAAGTGAAAGCAAATGTTGTTCCTATCCAAAAACTAATCGACGTTGCAAAAGATCCTCGCTTCGGAGGAACACATGCCCTTATCTTGTTTGAAACACCTCAAGATGCCCTTCGTGCTATCGAAGGTGGCGTGCCAATCAAAACTCTTAATGTTGGATCAATGGCTCACTCAACTGGTAAAACAATGGTTAACAACGTTTTGTCTATGGATAAAGAAGACGTTGCTACATTTGAAAAAATGCGTGACCTTGGTGTTGAATTTGATGTACGTAAAGTACCAAACGACACCAAAAAAGATTTGTTTGACTTGATCAACAAAGCAAACGTGCAATAATCGATTTTATGAAAGGATTTTAAAGATGTCTATTATTTCTATGGTTTTAGTAGTCGTTGTAGCCTTCCTAGCAGGTCTTGAAGGTATCCTCGACCAGTTCCAATTCCATCAACCAATCGTAGCTTGTACCCTTATCGGTCTTGTTACTGGTAACCTTGAAGCAGGGATTATCCTTGGTGGTTCTCTTCAAATGATCGCCCTTGGTTGGGCTAACATCGGAGCTGCCGTAGCTCCTGACGCTGCTCTTGCTTCTGTTGCTGCTGCCATTATCATGGTTCTTGGTGGCGACTTTACTAAGACAGGTATCGGTGTTGCCCAAGCGGTTGCTATCCCTCTTGCAGTTGCTGGTCTATTCTTGACTATGATTGTCCGTACACTCTCTGTCGGATTGGTTCACACTGCTGATGCTTCTGCTAAAAAAGGTGACTTCAAAGCAGTTGAACGTGCTCACTTTGTCGCACTTCTTCTTCAAGGTCTTCGTATTGCAGTCCCTGCAGCACTCCTTCTAATGGTACCAACTGAAACAGTACAAAGCATTCTAAATGCTATGCCTGATTGGCTCAAAGATGGTATGGCTATCGGTGGTGGTATGGTTGTTGCCGTTGGTTACGCTATGGTTATCAACATGATGGCAACTCGTGAAGTATGGCCATTCTTCGCTATCGGTTTCGTGCTTGCTGCCGTGTCAGATATTACTCTAATCGGATTTGGTGCTATCGGTGTTGCTATCGCTCTTATCTACCTTCACCTTTCTAAAACTGGTGGAAATGGTGGCGGAGGAGCCGCAACTTCTAACGACCCAATCGGCGATATCCTAGAAGACTACTAAGATAAGAAAGGACTGAAAACATCATGACTGAAAAACTTCAATTAACTAAATCAGATCGTAAAAAAGTTTGGTGGCGTTCAACTTTCTTACAAGGTTCTTGGAACTATGAACGTATGCAAAACTTGGGTTGGGCTTACTCATTAATTCCAGCTCTTAAAAAACTCTACACTAAAAAAGAAGATCAAATCGCTGCTCTTGAACGCCATCTTGAGTTCTTCAACACTCACCCATACGTAGCCGCTCCAATCATGGGGGTTACTCTTGCACTTGAAGAAGAACGTGCTAACGGTGTTGAGATCGATGATGCTGCTATCCAAGGGGTTAAAATCGGTATGATGGGACCTCTTGCTGGTATCGGTGACCCAGTATTCTGGTTTACAGTACGCCCAATCCTTGGATCACTCGGTGCTTCACTTGCCCTTACTGGTAATATCTTAGGTCCAATCCTCTTCTTCGTTCTTTGGAACTTGATTCGTATGTCATTCTTGTGGTATACACAAGAGATTGGATACAAGGCTGGATCAGAAATCACTAAAGATATGTCTGGCGGTATCCTTCAAGATATCACTAAAGGAGCTTCTATCCTTGGGATGTTCATTCTTGCTGTCCTTGTTCAACGTTGGGTAAATATTAAATTTGCTTTCGATGTTGCCAAAGTTCAACTAGATGAAAAAGCTTATATCCATTGGGATAAATTGCCAGAAGGATCTAAAGGTATCCAAGAAGCATTCGCACAAGTAGGACAAGGATTATCTCAAACACCTGAAAAAGTTACTACTTTCCAACAAAACTTGGATATGTTGATCCCTGGACTATCAGGACTACTCCTTACTTTCCTTTGCATGTACTTGCTTAAGAAAAAAGTATCTCCAATCACTATTATCCTTGCACTATTCGCAGTGGGTATTGTGGCACATGTTCTTCACATCATGTAATCAAGCAACTTAAAAGGAATCAGGTTCTAAAATCTGATTCCTTTTTTCTATACTTTTATTCGGCCAAGGCACCCATTGGATCCCATGGTGCAAGGACGATTGGTTCTGCTTCATAGGCAGCTAGTTCTTCTGCTGTTAGTAATTCCTTACGAACAACAATTTGATAAGTGTATTCGTCCATCCAAGCATCTGAAGCAACAAAGTAACCATCTGTACCAACCTTGTCTCCCCATGAGTTTTCAACCTTCCACTTGGTTGACTTGCCATTTTCATCCAAATCCACACCTGTCAAGACCATGGCGTGGGTCATCAAGCTCTCACTGTAATCCAAACGTCCAGCCTTGTCTTGAGTGAGTTTAATGTCCATGCTTGATTCAAAGTCATAAACATCTGTCGCAAGGATCCCAGCTTTACGATTGCTGAGTTGACCGACATCTGATCCAAACCAAACAGTCTCACCTGCTTGCATTTGGGCAATCGCTAATTCTTTCAAGCGTTCCATCGGTACATTGATGTAACGAACCGCACGGCTACCAACCACATTTCCCAACATCTCAACTGTATAAGATTGGCCATAAGGTTTATCAGCAGTTGGAGCATTGATAACAGAAACGTAGTCTTCTAGAGGAAGATTGACATATTTCTTGTAAAACTCTTGTGGTGTAATGCTCTTTTCGCTTTGGTAGTTGTTGTCTTTATCGCGATAAGCAAAGTCAAATTTTCGTGGTGGAAGCCCCAATGACATAGCAAGGAAGTTAAAAATTTCTTGCAAGAGGTCTTCTTTCTTAGCTTGAACAGTCGCTTGGTCTGCGCCAGAAGCAAGCAAGTCACGCAAGATTTGAGCATCTTGGCGAAGCAATTTGTTAAGGATTGCATTTAGCTCACGGCTGCTACTAGATGAAACAGACTCAGGGTAAACTGACTTAGGTACGACACCGTATTTCTCAAAAAGGGCAACGACCATATCCCATTGACCACCATCTTGTTGAGGTGTTTGAAGTAGGAATTTAACCTTACGACTCGTCAAGTCTTGGTCTGCAGTCGCAATCACTTGCTCTAAGAACCAGTTTGATTTTTCATACTTATCCCAGAAAAATGTGTGGGCCTGTGATAACTCAAAATTTTCTAGTTTGTATTGAGAAATGAGTTTGTGGCGGAAGGTGTTGAGAGCCGCAAACATCCAGCAACGACCAGACGCTTTCTGGTTAGTAACCTTGTCCTTGGTCAAATCCAATGAAAAAACAGGGGTGTTGTCTACATGGCTTTGGCGACGTTCTAGAGCTGCAAAAATTCCATTGTGACTAGCAGCATTTTCAATCGCTTGGTATTTTACATTTGCTTCATAATTGGCAAATAGTTTATCAGTAAATGATTCTTGAATCGCGTTCATAGATTCCTCCTTTTATTCTACAGTCTATTATAACTCTTTTTACAAAGGAAGCAACTGAAAAACATAAAAGGCAAGGACATTCTCCCTCACCTTTTCGAATATAAATCCAATTAAGCAATACTTGCAAGGAGAATCTCTAATTCTTTCTTGGTCAAGCGACGCCATTCTCCTCGTTGCAAGCTTTCATCTAAAATCAGAGTTCCCATAGTCAAACGTTGCAAGTCTACTACTTCCTTGCCGCAGTAGGCCACCATACGCTTGATCTGATGAAACTTCCCTTCTGCAATGGTCACACGGATTTGGCTCTGATTCTTTTCTGTATCTGTGGAAAGAATCTCCAGTCTAGCGGGTTGACAGGTAAAGTCTTTGAGCGGAATGCCCTTGGCAAATATCTCCACATCTTCTTGGGCCATAATTCCCTTGACCTGAGCCAAATAGGTCTTGTCCACATGATGCTTGGGTGAAAGAAGAGCATGGGCAAGCTTGCCGTCATTGGTCAAGAGCAAAAGACCATGCGTGTCAATATCCAAGCGCCCTACTGGGAAAACTTCCTTGCTCCGAGCCAAGTCATCCAACAAGTCCAACACCGTTCTGTGTTTAGGATCTTCAGTCGCTGAAATAACCCCTTGGGGCTTGTTCATCATGTAGTAGACAAACTCTTCATACTCCAACACTTGCCCATCAAAGCGAATCTCATCTATTTTTTCATCAATCTGCAATTTAGCCGATTTTTCTTTTTTACCATTTACAGTCACACGCCCAGCCTTGAGCAAGTTTTTGACCTCAGTCCGGCTCCCCACAGCGCAGGCAACTAAAAATTTATCTAATCTCATAGAACTATTATATCATATCAAAAGGAGGCTGTCTCAATGACCAACCTCCTTTTCGTTTCAGATTTAAGAAATTAACTTCCTCGTCTCCAGAAAATCGCTAAGACAATCATGGAACCTAGTACTGCCGGAATAATGGCAGTTCCTGCTATTATCGGTCCCCAAGTCCCAAAAAGCAAGTGGCCTATAAAGGCACCAATCCAGCCGAGAAACATTTTCCCAAAACATCCCATTCGCTCTCCACGATTGGTTAGAGTACCTGCTAAAAATCCCACTAGGAGACCGACGAACATACTTCCTAACATATTATCTCCTTAATTTGCCCAATCTCCGTTACGAAAGAGTGGTACACGTGTCCCATCCTCACGGATACCATCGATATCCATTTGGTTAGAACCAATCATAAAGTCTACGTGAACATCTGAACGGTTAAGTCCCGCAGCTTCAAGCTCTTCTTCACTCATCTCTGCACCACCAACGACGCTAGTCGCATAGGCTGCACCGATAGCCAAGTGGTTTGAAGCATTCTCATCGAAAAGGGTGTTAAAGAAGGTAATGCCTGACTGAGAAATTGGGCTTGGATCTGGTACCAAGGCACATTCACCCAAGGCACGCGCACCCGCATTTTCAAAGACAAGATCTTTCATAACCTGATCACCCTTCTCAGCAGTGATATCTACGATTTGTCCATCCTTAAAGGTTACCTTAATACCTTCAATAATGTTTCCGTTATAGCTAAGTGGTTTTGTAGAGGTTACATAACCATCTGCACGACGGAAGTCAGGCGCTGTGAAGATTTCCTCAGTCGGCATATTTGGCAAGAATCCTTCTCCTTGCGCATTGATAGCACCAGCTGATTCCCAAACGTGGTTCTTCGGCAAACCAAGGGTCAAATCGGTCCCTGGCGCTGTGTAGTGAAGGGCTGAAAATTGCTCTTTATTAAGCATATCGGCCTTGCTCTTGAGGATAGCTGCATGCTCTTCCCAAGCCTTAACAGGATCTGCTTCGTAGACACGGCAAGTTTTGAAAATTTGGTTCCAAAGGAGATCGACTGCTTCTTCATCGCTCGCAGCATTTGGAAAGACTTTCTTAGCCCACTCAAGTCCAGCAGCGGCTGCTACAGTCCAGCTAACCTTGTTGGATTGAGTTGCGATACGCATTGGCTTCATGGCAAGTCCCATAGCTTTGGCAGAAGCTGATAGCTTGTCAGCATCCACTCCGTTCAAGGCACCTGGATCAGATGAACGAACCCCAAGACGGCTAGCTTTGTTCTCTAAAAGATAGTTCATCTCAGCAATCTTGTATTCTGGCACATTGTCCAAACGCTCCATCGGCGCATGGAGGAATTTCTCACGGTTAATGACATCATCTGTCCACTGAACGATAACCTCATGCGCACCCAAGGCATAAGCTTCTTTGACAATTAAGTGAGCCAACTCACGTTGCTCCACATCGATAGAGAGAGCCAAAGTGTGACCAGGTTGCACATTGATTCCTTTCGCAACCAACAATTTCGCATATTTTTCTAGATTTTCTTTAAAATTTGGTAAAACCATTCTATTCTTCCTTTTCTTTTTGTTTATTTTTCTTTCAAAGCAGAAAATAATCCTGCTAAAGCAATGGCACCAGACAAGAGTGCTGTTGATAGAAGAATTGTTTGATCAGCAAGTTCTAATTGATATTCAAATACCTTCTCAGCCGGCTTATCTTCCGCAAAAATTCTTAGTTTCATGAGAACCCCCTTAAAATTTATTAAAATAAATCACTATGACTTCCTGTCCTAAGCAAGTTTATAATCAATTCTTCCTTGTCTACTTTATAAACCAAAAGCCAATCTGGCTGGATATGGCACTCACGAACTCCTTGAAAATGCTTGGATGCCGTCAATTGATGATCACGATATCTAGCAGGAAGTTCTTTTTCTTGAACAAGAAAATTTAAAACTTCTTCTAATAATTCTGCCTTCAAACCACGCTTCATAGCCAACTTAAAATCTTTTTTAAACTGTTTATGATAACGAATCTTAAGCACGCAAATCCTCCATCAAGTCAGAGACTGATTCAAAGGATTGGCTCATATTACGATTTTGGTCTAAATCCGTTAATACCTCAAGCAACTTCCGACTCTCGTCTAGTCTAACATCGAAAGGTAAACCCTGATATTGAATAGCTTGACGAAGGAAAATATTGATGGCAGTCGTCATATCCATCCCCAGATTATTAAACACCTGTTGGGCCTGCTCCTTAACCTCACTATCCAGACGGATGCTCATACTCGTCTTTGACATACTCTCACCCTCTTTCTATAGACTATTTTAACAAAAAAGAAAGCCAATGTAAATCTATTGGATATACATTAGCCTCTTTGGATAGATTATTAAACAATTTTGGCTCTATAATATTTGTAGTGGGTAAATCCCCTATGGATCTTATGGAGCCTATTTTTGTGTAGAAAAAAAGTCCCATATAACCTATAATGAAAAGCG
>JAGZLW010000080.1 GCA_018364455.1 Streptococcus mitis
CCTGAAGGCTTGAAAACATCGGCATCAAGCCATTTTTGGTAACGACCAGCCTCAACCTCGGCTGGATTGTATTTAGGTGAAAGTTCTTTAGACATGTGTTTGTCCTTTCTCTATTGTTTTCATTTTATCTTGAATCTGCTTAGCAACCTCTTCTGCAGACAGATCCGTATTATTTATTTTAAGGTAGTGGTGCAACTCATTCGGTTGATGTTGGGAATTTAATTGAAGTGTTTCAGTGGTCTCCAAAATTTCTCTTTCAGATATCTCAATATGCCGTTTCAAGGGCTTGTGCTTCAACCGGTTCTCCGTTCGATTTCGATGTAAGCGCTCCTCAAGACTTGTTTCCAACTCCACAAAAAGAATCTCTTGATGATAGTCATCCAACAAATCCTGAATTTGCTTCAAATACAGCAGCTGGTACTGATTTGAAAAATCAATTACGTCTGTTAAAATTACTGATCGCTGATTTCTTGCACTTGCTCCAAGGAAAGAAAAGGTGATTCCACGAACAAATTCCCACATCTCCTCGGTATAATCCTGATAGATTGCTAGTGCAAAATCGATGGCTTGATGATTATAAAAGAGGGTAGAATCCGTCAGTAGAGACAGTTCTTGACCAATCGTCATTTTTCCTGATGCTGGAGCACCAATGATGAAAAGATGCATCAAATTACCTCCCACTCACTCCTCAGCAAGCCATATCTCAAATCATCACAGCGATTGCCTTCGGCATCTTTGCGATCTCTTATACGAGCTTCGAGGGTAAATCCAAGTTTTTCTGCGACTCGTTGACTTTGGATATTGTAACCAAAGCAAGAGAGTTCAATCTTGTGAAGACCCAAATCTTTAAAGGCTAAGTCAATCAAGGCACGCGCTGCTTCTGGCACATAACCGCGTCCCCAATAGTCTGGGTGCAAGGTGTAGCCAATCTCCAGTACATCATCTTCGTGACGGTGATTGAAGTCAACAGAACCAATGACTTTATCGGTTCCTTTGACGACAATCCCATAGCCAGCTGGGAGATTCTCCTTTTTATTACGTTCAGGAAGGATATGCTCCAGATAATAAATCTCATCTTCCAAGGTCTTGACAGGTGGAAAACCTGCTGGGTAAGAAACTTCTGGACGACTAGCATAATCAAAGATATCCTCAGCATCCGCCACTGTGCGGACTCGTAAAACGAGACGTTCTGTTTCGATTTTATCTGGCAACTCAGCTCTTGTCATCCTTCTTCCTCGCTTTCTTTATGAAGCTCCCCATAGGGTCAACACGGTTATCTAAATAGCGATAAACGCGCTGGTGACCGTCCCCCATAAAGTAAGTCGGCGAAAAACGGTCATTTTTAAAATGTCCCTTATCATCCAAAAGTTCAGGATTAGCCAGTCGATCCAGAATCTTAGCAAAGATGTGGCAGATTTCATCTTCTTCGACAATCCGATCTACTTGGCAATCCAAAACAACTGGACAAGATTCCAAAATCGGAGCATGAGTCTGTTCAGAAATCTCGTAGTCTAGCCCCAGGTGTTTCAATTTCTCTCGATGACTGATAAAACCAGCCTGCTCCATCTCGAGCATGAGATTTTCATCAGGGATATTCACGGTGAACTGTTGATAATGCTTAATCTGCTCAGCCGCATTTTCCTCAGAACCAACACCGATAACTAGCCAATCTCCCAGACTATAAGATGAGCTGCAAGTCGTTATATTGTGTCCAAAATTCTGGTCCTGATACCCCAAAATGAAGATCGGAAAGCCATAATATAGTTTACTTGTGTTAAAAGATTGCTTCATAACAACCTCCTTTGACCAAGATACAAAAGAAAAGCCCTGCCATCTATATGACAGGGACGAATGTGCTATCCGCGGTACCACCCAATTTCGGGCAGCGCCCGCAACTCTCGTCTTTAAAACAAAAAGACACTTTTATTTCAATTTTTCACCCATTAGCAACTAGTTTTGACACATTTGTGGACTTCTCAGCGCCGCCACTTTCTGTAAAATGTGGGATTCAAAACACCTCTAATGGCTCTATTGTAGCAAGATTTTTTCGGAAATGCAAGGCACAAGAAATATTACTTGAACTTGATGCCATTTTCTTTCAATTTCTTGATGGTAGCTGGGCCGATTCCTTTCAAGGCAAGGAGTTCTTTTTCAGTCCAGTTTTTGAAATCTGAAGCAGACTTGATACCTTCATCATAGAAAGTTTTGGCACGGTCAAGTGGAAGTCCACCCAAGTTTGCTGCAAAATCTTCGACAGAATTGGCTACTTTTTGAGCTTGTTCTTTGGTAGCTTCGACTGCTTGTTCAACTTTTTTAGAAACAGCCTTACCAGCTTGGCTTGCTGACTGTTCTGCACGTTTCACGACTTTTTTTGTCTCTTCTACAACCTTAGTCACAGTACTTGAAAAGGCACCTGCGCGACGGAGGCTATTTCGTAATTGTTTTTTACGATTGAGTTTCTTTGACATGATAAAATCCTTTCAATAAAAAACCCCTGTGATTGAACAAGGACTAATCTTTATGTTTTTATTGTATCAACTTTCTTTGGGAAATGCAAGGCTTCTTAGTTTAGAAAGATAGGAGTCCTATAGGGAATTCCGCCTTAGAATAAGAGAATATGATAGAAGAAAAGCGAAAAATATGGTATAATGAAACGATAGATTTTTGAATAGGAATACAATCATGTTTGGATTTTTAAAAAAAGATAAAGTAACAGAAACACCAGCAGTGGTGCCAGCACATATCGGAGTTATCATGGATGGCAATGGTCGTTGGGCTAAAAAACGGATGCAACCGCGTGTTTTTGGTCATAAGGCTGGGATGGATGCTTTGAGAACGGTAGCCATTGCTGCTAGTGATATGGGTGTCAAGGCTATGACTGTTTATGCCTTCTCTACTGAAAATTGGACACGTCCAGACCAGGAAGTCAAGTTTATCATGAACTTGCCTGTTGAATTTTATGATAAGTATGTCCCCGAATTGCACCAAAAGAACATGAAGATCCAAATGATTGGGGAAACCGATCGCTTGCCAAAACAAACTTTTGAAGCTTTGAAAAAGGCGGAAGAGTTGACCAAGTTGAACACAGGTTTGATTCTTAACTTTGCCCTTAATTACGGTGGACGAGCTGAGATTACACAAGCGGTCAAGTTGATTGCACAGGATGTTTTGGATGCTAAGGTGAATCCAGGCGATATTACGGAAGAGTTGATTGGGGAATATCTCTTTACAGGGCATTTGCCTAAGGTCTTGCGTGATCCGGACTTAATCATTCGAACGAGTGGGGAGCTTCGCTTGAGCAATTTCTTGCCTTGGCAAGCAGCTTATAGTGAACTTTATTTCACAGATGTTTTGTGGCCTGACTTTGATGAGGAAGCTTTGAAAGAGGCTGTTGCAGAGTATAATCGCCGCAATCGTCGATTTGGAGGAGTTTAGGAAAAGTTATGAAAAAGGATTTATTAAAGAGAACCATATTTGCCGCTCTGGCCTTAGCAATCTTTATCCCGCTCTTGGTGATTGGTGGGCTTTGGTTACAGATTGCTATGGGACTTCTAGCCATGCTAGGGGTTCATGAGTTGCTTCAGATGAAAGGGTTAAATACCATGACCCCTGAGGGTTTGCTGACCTTATTAGCGACTTTTGCACTGACAATCCCCCTAGAAAACTACTTGACATTTTTACCTGTAGATGGGAATGTTGTCGCATATGGTGTTGTGATTTTTATCATGTTAGGTTGCACTGTTTTTAGCGAGAATTACACTATTGAAGATGCTGTATACCCGATTGCCATGAGTTTCTATGTTGGTTTTGGATTCAATGCTTTAGTGGATGCTCGAATCGCAGGTTTGGATAAAGCCCTCTTGGCCCTCTGTATCGTATGGGCAACTGATAGTGGGGCTTATCTCGTAGGAATGAATTTCGGTAAGAGAAAATTGGCTCCGAGAGTCTCTCCGAACAAATCAATCGAGGGAGCCTTTGGTGGAATTTTAGCTGCCATGCTTGTCACTCTTATCTTTATGTTAGTGGATAGTACGGTTGCCCTCCCTTATGGCATTTACAAAATGATGCTCTTTTCTAT
>JAGZLW010000081.1 GCA_018364455.1 Streptococcus mitis
ATAATCTGCCGTTACCTTGTAGTAGTTGACAGAGCCTGCCAAGACCTGTTTCCCATCGATGTTAACACCTGCTTTATTCAGATTCTTCTTGGTAGGTTTAACAGTAGGAACATTATTTACAACTGTATCTGTTTGATAACCGTTACCAAAATCAACTTGATAAGCTGTATTTTCAAATGATTTCCCTGTATTACGCAGTTCTTTCTTAGTTACCATTGGATCAATAATTGTAACCGATTTCCCTGCTTTGATATACTGGTTAAAATAGGCTTCTGGATCATCCACTAAAAATACTTGGAAAGCACCCTTGGGCTTAATTTCAGAACTAGCAAGAAAAGCTTTTACCTTATCATTATCAACGGCATCTATAGAATCATACTGATACACTGAGATACCAGCAACTTCTTGTCCTTCGCTATCAATATAACGAATATCCGATTGATTAATCGTAACAGCCTCTTCTGGATAATCATCAATCGCACCAAAGCCTTTTAGAATAGTAGATGAATCTGCCTTCATCCCCTTATATTGATCATAATCCAAGGTTATATGATAGTAATTCGTTGAACCAGCTAGAACTGTTTTACCATCAATAATAACACCATCCTTATTATGATTGTGTTTGAGAGGTGTGATCAAGTTGTTATTCGGATTGTCTGGATCGTTCGGTTTACCTGGGGTTGAAACCTGAACAATATTTGAATAACTTTCGTACTTATTATTAATTTTTAATTGGAAATTATTCTTGTAGGTTGCACCATCATTTATAACTTTTCCTACTAAAACTGGAGCTGGTACTTGTACTTCCTTACTTAAATCTTGATTAAGCTTAGATTTCAAACTTTCTAAGCCTTTCATCCGAACAACATGACTCGACTCGTCATAAGTTAATTCAAAATCTGAGCTAGCGTTCTTTGAAGCTTCTACATCTAGTACAAAACCTGAAGGCAAGGCGTCTACAATCTCAAAGTCTGTAATAGCTTCACGATTAGCTGGAAGAGGCTTAGTTGTTAATTCCCACTGTACTGTTGAAAGCTTAGGCACATAGCTTTTATCAATAGATTCACCTGTAGAATTCTTTACAAACTTTTCAAGATCAGGTGTAGCCTGTAAACGTGCATATCTAACTCTAACTGTTGGAGCTGACAACAAAGATGGAATTTCTTTCTCCTTTGGCTCCTCTGGTTTTGGTGGTAGTGCTTCCTCTTCTTTCCCTTTTGGAGAACTTGGTGGAGTAGTTTCCTTCTCATAGGTTGGCTCAAATGGTTTTGTTAAGAAAGGTGCCTTTTTCAATTCTGCACCAGATCCCAAAATTGTAAACACGACATTTTGAGCATTTCCTTTCGCATTCTCTGCATCCCATTCAGCGGGAGTTCTTCCCTCTGTCGAACCAGGGGATGATGTGTGAAGATAAGTTAGGCTAGATCCGTAACCTACTGAAGCAAAGGAACCTCTAGGAATATCTAAAACATCATTTACACCTTCTTCAACTCCTCTCATAACTCGACCATCAAAATTTAAACCAGAGGCACTTGGATTAATAACCATTCCACGACCAGATGAACCATAACTCAAATTTGAGCCTTGCCCCCAATCGACATCTGTAATCACTGTACCAATTAATAAAGAAGCTGGTGTTGTCGTACCTTCAATATAAAAATCAAAAACCATTTCCAAACGGGTATGATTATTATAGACAAAGTATAAACTTCCTCCATCTCCTCCCTTAAGATAAACATCCGGATCTGTCACAGGAACACCATTTTGAACTTCTCCTTGGTAGTCTCCTAAATCAGAAACCATGACTTTTGCCATAATCTTTCTACCATCTGTCAACGTTCCAATATTATGAATATAAAATGTATCTCCAACTTTTGGAGCTTTAATTACATCGTAGACTCCTGTACGATCTTTGCCAACTTGAGTTCCTTCACTCCCTGTTACATAAGTATCTGCATGATAGCCTAAAAATCCGTCCATGCTCTCTACTTGGAGATCATCATCTGGTACAACTGTAAAGTTACTATAATACTCCATCCCTAGACCAAATGTATTAAATTCTCCATAGACTTTAAAACCTGTTTCAGATCCAGATCCAAATAAAGGCTTGCTTGTTTTAATTGCATCTCGCTCAGCTTTAATAGTTGCTAGCTTCTTTGTATAGTCTGTCAAAGAGCTTTCATAAGCTACTTTCTTAGCTGCGTTTCGTTTTCGGATTTCTGCGTTCTCTTGATTAATACGATCTGTTTCTGCCTGATTCTCTCGTTGATTTTTTTCATTCTCTGCACGAATACTAGTATTCTTCTGATTAATTCGATTCACTTCAGCCTTATAAGAATCTAAATCCTTTTGATATTTTTCTTTCTTTGAAGCATTTTCTTCTTGGATTTTCTTTCGTTCTGCTTGATTCTGTTTCTTTTCTTCTATATATTTTTCAGTAGCTTTCTCAACACTATCTGCTTGTGTGCGATAATCGCTTTCGACTTCCTTTTGCTTTTTGTCCAACTCAGAGGCTGTACTTGCGATTCCTTTATCTACTACAGAATCAAATTCCACCTTCAATCCAGCTTCTTGTGCCTTTTTAACAGTTTCATCTAAACTAGAATGAGAAATAGAAACTTCTAACGTTCCTATTTTTTCTTCACTCTTTCCTTGATTTTCAGTAGAAATACTGCTTGGACTCGTCTGGGCATAAGGCGCATTTGTGGCTGGATTTTCAGTTCGTTCATCTGCCATAACTGGACTTATCATACTTAAAGCTGCTAAACCTAGTATCACTCCACAAGTTCCATAAATTTTTGATTTCCGAATAGAGCCATATGTTTTTGTTTCTCTTACTTTGTGCATTCTATCTCCTCATATAAAATATAAATTAATATAAAATCTCAAATGTTATAAAACCTCAAATGTTGGCGCTCGAGGTCTCTTATAATATAAAATCATCTCTTTCCTTTCCAAAAGAAAAAAGCCAGTTTTCACTGACTTTTCTATACAATATTGTAATGAATTTTAAGAAATCCACTTACCAGAATAATCTAAACGATAACCACCAATCGTCTCACTTTGTGCCATCTTACCATCTGCTTTCAAATAGTACCAAGCACTTCCGTCTTTGAACCATTGATTTTTCAGATAGCTTCCATCTGATTTGAGATAGTACCAGGCTTTATAGCTGGAATCGTATAGCCACTCACTTTGTGCCATTTTCCCATCTGACTTAAGGTAGTAGCTTCCTTGCCAACTATTTTGTGCGTAACTTCCATCTGACTTGAGATAATACCAAGCTTTATAGCTTGTATCATAAATCCATTCATTACGTGCCATCACACCATTTGATTTGAGATAATAGTTTCCCTTCCAACCACTGAAAAGAGCTTTCCCTGCATGATCAAAATAATACCAATAACTTCCCTCTTGTTTCCATTGGTCACGCAAATCAGATGTGTTTTCAATCGGTTTAATAGTTTCTGCTTTCTTAGAATTATTTTCTTCTACAGAACTTTTACCTGTCTGGTTCTCCAGCTTACTTTTTAAATCTTGATAAATTTTCTCTTTATTTTTGTAATCAACTTCTAATTTTTTTACAGCCTGATAACGATTTGAAGATCTCGGATCCGTTACTGAAGCTGTACTAAAATTAGATTTCGTTGCTCGATTAATATTTTCCTGAGAAATAGTGATGAAATGAGCAGAGCTTACTGAGGAAAGACTAGAAAATGATAATCCAAAATAATCTTTACTTGATGGATTCCCCCAGTTCAATCCTGCAATTGCTTGAGCATGCCCCCATTCAGTATCGTTTAACATAAATTCAAC
>JAGZLW010000032.1 GCA_018364455.1 Streptococcus mitis
CGCCATCATTTTTGCTTCTTCATACTTTTGTTTTGCCGTATCATAATCAGTCTGAAGATAATATTTCCACTCCACCATCAAGACAATCGGTTGCTTTTGGAAATCTCGTGTTTTTTGTCCTATTTTATTTAAGGTCTCGACTGCCCTCTTAAAATAATGAAACAGCCCCATAATTTCTATACAAGCTAAAGAAGCTAACAAGGAATCTCTAAGTAAGTCCAAACAATCGAACTCTATCTTATCAACCTGAGAACTTAGTTTGTCATGAAAACAAAGAATGGTTTCATGCTCAGATTCTTTTATCTCACCCACATTTAAACCATCCATTAACTGACAGTTGAAATACAGTCTCAGTTTCAACAAGTCCTCGGCTTTATATACATCTCTGGATAGTAAATCTTGAAGACCGTCTTCAATCACACCACTTCCGTATAAGGAATTACTAGTCGCTCTCACTGCATCTATAGCTTGAAGGCAATCCACTATCATCTTCTCATCACGTGGCAAAGCATCATAAAAATTCTCAAAAATCTCATCGAAATATTCTTCCTTTTGTTCCTGCAACTCCTTGTCTCCGTAGTCAGGGTGATGTAAAAGAAAGTACTTTAATTCTTGGTAGCGTTTAGGCAGTTCCTTATAATCTGGCATCAAGACGTAGGATGGAATTTCTAATCTATCTGCAATATATTCTAGTGTTTTTATCGTCGGGCGAAATTCTCCTTTTTCGATTCGCACCAACTGACGGACTGATAATTCAGACTCATCCCCACAAAATACTGGGCGACTAAGTCCTTTTTCCTCTCTTAAAAGTCGCACTTTATCCCCTAACTCATTTATCTTGTTCATTAGCCCCTCGCATGATTATAAAAGATTTGATTTTCAAATAAATATATGCGATGATTATACCATTTTTCAAATAGAATTACAAAAAAAGAGACAGGATAATTCCTGCCTCTAGGCTGATAACAATTATTTACGGCGTCCTGGTCTTTCTTTGTAACCATAGTAAGAATCTTCGATGATTTCTTGCATATGGTCAACCATTGGAAGGCGTGGGTTAGCTGGTGAACATTGATCTTCGTAAGCAAGAAAGGCCAATTCGCGTGAATGTTCTTTCCATTCTTTTTCATCGATTCCTTGTGCTTTGAAGTTCATTTGAATACCTACGCGCTCACCAAGTTCGTAGACAGCTTTTGCGTAAGATTCAACCCCTTCTTCTGGAGTAGAAGCTGGAAGTCCAAGCATGCGTGCGATATCTTGGTATTTTTCATCTGCACGGTAGTAGTTGTACTTAGGCCATGTTGCTGTCTTAGCTGGACGTGTACCGTTGTAGCGGATGACGTATGGAAGCAAGATTGCATTTGTACGACCGTGGATTGTGTGGAATTGCGCACCAATCTTATGGGCCATTGAGTGAGAAATACCTAGGAAGGCATTGGCAAAGGCCATACCAGCGATTGTTGAAGCGTTATGCATCTTCTCACGTGAGTGGAAGTCTGCATTCTTAACTGAGCTTTCAAGGTTTTCAAATACAAGTTTGATCGCTTGAAGTGCAAGACCATCAGTGTAGTCGCTAGCCATTTGTGATACGTAAGCTTCAGTCGCGTGGGTCAATACGTCCATACCAGTGTCCGCAGCAACAAATCCAGGAACTGTCAATACCAAGGCAGGGTCTACGATTGCCACAGTTGGTGTCAATGAGTAGTCAGCGATTGGGTATTTACGGTTGTTTGCTTTATCAGAGATAACGGCAAATGGTGTTACTTCAGATCCTGTACCAGATGTAGTTGGAATCGCGATGAATTTAGTCTTCTTACCAAGCAATGGGAATTTGAAGGCACGTTTACGGATATCCATGAATTTTTGAACAAGGTCACGGAAGTCTACTTCTGGTTGTTCATAGAAGAGCCACATTACTTTAGCAGCATCCATTGGAGATCCACCACCGAGAGCGATGATTGTATCTGGTTTGAAAGCACGCATGATTTCAGTACCACGGTTTACAGTTGTGATATCTGGATCTGGTTCTACATCAGCGAAGATTTGGTAAACAACCTTATTGCGACGAAGGTCAAGTTGTTCGATGATACGATCAAGGAAACCAAGTTCTACCATGGCATGGTCAGTAACGATCATGACACGTTCAACGTCACGACATTTTTGAAGGTATTGAATTGAATCACGTTCAAAGTATGTTTTTGAAGGAAGTTTCATCCATTGCATGTTATTTCTCCGTCTTCCGACTTTTTTGATATTCAAGAGGTTAATGGCACTAACGTTATCCCCAACTGAGTTGCGTCCGTAAGAACCACATCCAAGTGTCAATGATGGCAAGAAGGCATTGTAAACGTCCCCGATACCACCGAAAGTAGAAGGTGAGTTACAGATAACACGAATAGCTTTAACAGCTTTACCAAATTCTTTGGTCAATTCTTCGTCAGCTGTATGGATAGCAGCTGAGTGTCCAAGACCGTTAAATTCAACCATTTGACGAGCTTTGGTAATACCATCTTCGCGGCTTTCAGATTTCAAAACTGCGATAACTGGTGACAATTTTTCACGAGTCAATGGCTCGTTTTCACCAACTTCTTTACATTCAGCAGCAAGAATGTTTGTTCCTTCTGGAACAGTAAATCCTGCTTGTTCTGCAATCCAAGTTGCTGGTTTACCAACGATATCAGCGTTCAATTTTGCACCAGCACAGTTTTTGCTGTTTGCTTTCACGCCGAAGCAGAATTCTTCAAGAAGAGCTTTTTCTTTCTTGTTTACAAAGTAAGTATGGTAAGATTTGAACTCTGCTACAAATTCATCGTAAATTTCTTTATCAATGATAACCGCTTGTTCAGATGCACAGACCATACCGTTATCAAATGATTTAGACATGACGACATCGTGTGCAGCTTGGCGGATGTTAGCTGATTTTTCAACATAAGCTGGAACGTTTCCGGCACCTACCCCAAGAGCTGGTTTACCACATGAGTATGCGGCTTTTACCATAGCATTACCACCTGTTGCAAGGATTGTTGCAATACCTTCGTGGTTCATAAGAGCACTAGTTGCTTCCATAGATGGTTGAGTAATCCATTGCACACAGTTTTCAGGAGCACCAGCTGCGATAGCTGCATCGCGGACGATACGTGCTGCATGAGCTGATGATTCTTGAGCTGATGGGTGGAAGGCAAAGACGATTGGATTACGTGTCTTCAATGAAATCAATGATTTGAAGATTGCTGTTGATGTTGGGTTTGTTGTTGGAGTGATACCACAAACAACACCAACTGGTTCAGCAATCAGGGTCAATCCCGTTACATCATCTTCTTCGATAACGCCAACTGTTTTAGTGTGGCGCATGTTGTTTACTACGTGTTCACAAGCAAATAAGTTCTTCGTTGCTTTATCTTCAAATACACCACGTCCTGTTTCTTCATAGGCATGTATAGCCAATTCTCCGTGGGCATCCAAAGCTGCCACTGACGCTTTAGCTACGATGTAGTCAACCTGTTCTTGGTCGAGTTTACGCATTTCCTCAAGAGCAACTAGAGCTTTTTGAACCAACTCATCTACGTGTTTTTCAGCAGCGAGTTTCTTTTCCTCTGGTGTCACAGTTTTTTTATCAGCCATATTTTCCTCCATAGCTTTCAAGGATCGATATCCTTTGTTAATTTTTTCACAATTTTATTATAACGCATTATTTCAACTTTGTAAACAGTTTCATAAACATTTCACAAAGAATTTTTAAACCCTTGTGAAATTTTTCTCATTTTCTTTTCTTATCAGGTTTTATCTTTGGAGTTTGTGAAATTTATTTCAAATATTTTTTATTTCACAAACTTGATTGGAAGAGGGACTTGGAAAGCGATAGATTTTCTGGTAAGCGCTTACTTTGTGGTTCTAATAATGCCTCCTTTGATAAGGAGGCTTTATTTTTGTTGAAAAACGCCTTGTTTAAAAGTCCCTTCATAAACAACTTCTTGTTCTGTTGTTAGTTTCCCTTTTCCTTCAGCCTGACCATTTACAAAATCACCTTCGTAGGTCCAGCCTTCTTTGGATTGAAAGGTACCTTTTCCGTTGAAGGCTCCATTGTTAAAACCACCTGTATATTGGTCTCCATTTTGGAATGTAATGGTTCCTTGACCATTCATTTTACCTCGGACAAGACTGCCGTCGTAAACAATCGTTCCATTATCAAGCTTTAGAACACCTTTTCCGGGAATATTTAGAAAAAAGACGAGTACGGCACAGAAAACAATCATAACTACTGCCAAAAGCTCTAAACGTGGACGAGTCAGATAGACACGATACTTCTCGTAAAAATTCTTAAGATTTTCCACCTTCACTCTCCTTTTCTAAACGTTCTAGCCAAGTTTGACATCCCTCTTGAACACGCTGATAAGTTTCCTCAAAATCACCTGTATACCAAGGATCTGGAACACTTTCAGATGCGAATGAGTAAATCTTATCTTGACAGTCTGCTGGACACATCTGACATAAGTCAGAAATATTTGAAGCATCCATGCCGATAATATAATCAAAGGCTTCAAAATCTTCCTTACTAATCTGAAGCGATGTCTTGCCTTTTTCATAAGGAATCTCATACTGTTGAAAAATCCCTTGAGTTCCCTTATGAATCGGATTGCCATGTTCCCAAGAGGAAGTCGCTCGACTTTGGATTTCGTAGTTATCTGTCATTGATTTCATAACAAACTCGGCCATAGGGCTGCGACAAATATTTCCCAGGCAGACAAAGACTAGTTTTTTCATCCCATTTCCTTTCTTTTATAGAAAAACGGGAGTTAGTGATCCCGTCTTATTTTTCAATTGCACCTTCGAGTGAAGCTGTTTCTTTAAGTGGTAATACTGTCTTGATAGCAGCTAGTTCAAAAGTCAAGTAAACCCCATCTACATCAAGAACAATTGTTTTCTTTTCTGTATCTACTTCATCGACTGTTCCATAAAGTCCACCGATTGTAATAACTTCATAGCCTTTTTGTAATTTATTCAAGCTTTCCATACGTTTTTGTGCTTGTTTCTTTTGAGAGCGTTGCGTAAAGAACATCAAGCCCACCATAGCCACAAGAATGATTAAAAATGTATATTGTGATTCCATTATATTCTCCTTTGTCTTTCACATAGGACTACTATATCAAATTTCAGCTACTTTTACAAGATTGTACCTTGCTTTTCTAGTAAGAAAAACCAGAGCTTGCGCCCTGATTTTTAGGATTATTTCAAGTTTTGAACGACTTTTACAAGATTTTCGACAGTAAAGCCATATTCTGACAATACTTTTGGTGCTGGGGCAGAGGCTCCGAAGGTATCAATACCAAGAACAGCACCATCTAGTCCAACATATTTGTACCAGTTTTGAGTTGCACCCATTTCGACTGCAACACGACGGCGAACTGCATTTGGAAGGATTTCTTCCTTGTAAGCTGCATCTTGTTTATCAAAGACATCTGTAGATGGCATGCTGACTACGCGGACTTTTGCTCCTTGACTAGCCAATTCTTTGGCAGCTGAGACAGCAAGATTAACCTCTGAACCTGTTGCAATCAAGATGGTATCAAAGTCTGCTGCATTTTCATAGACAACATAGGCACCTTTTGCAACCTTGTCGAAGTCTGTTCCCTCTTCGACAGTCAAGTTTTGACGGGTCAAGACAAGAGCAGTTGGTGTTTTCTCACTTGTCACTGCAAGGTACCAAGCTGCTTGCGTTTCACGCGCATCTGCTGGACGGAAAACGTTTAGATTTGGCATAGCACGAAGACCTGCCAAATGCTCAACTGGTTCGTGCGTTGGACCGTCTTCCCCAACTGCGATTGAATCGTGGGTAAAGACATAAGTCACAGGAAGTCCTTGTAAGGCTGACAAGCGGACAGCTGCCTTCACATAGTCTGAGAAGACGAAGAAAGTTCCACCGTATACACGAAGTCCACCATGAAGAGCCATCCCGTTCAAGATCGTTCCCATTGCAAATTCACGAACACCAAACTGAATGTTACGGTTCAAGCGATTAGCATCGTCTTGAAGTCCGTCAGTCTTGATATAAGTCATGTTTGAGTGAGCTAGGTCAGCTGATCCACCCAAGAAAGTTGGTAACTTAGCTGCCACAACATTCAAGGCATCTTGGCTTGAATTACGAGTTGCTTGAGAGAAACCATTTTCTAATGCTGGGAAGTCTGCTGGAGTCACTTCAACTGGATCGCGTCCATCAATAATGGCTTCTACTTCTGCAGCCAATTCTGGATGCGCTTCTTTATAGTCAGCAACTAATTTTGTCCAAGCTTCATAAGCTGATGCGCCACGGTCTGCAACATGTTCTTTGAAATCAGCATAAACTTGTTCTGGAATTTCAAATGGTTCATAGTCCCAACCAAGGGCTTGACGAGTTGCTACAGTTTCATCTGCTCCAAGAGGAGCACCGTGTACAGCATTAGTTCCTTGTTTGTTTGGAGAACCGTATCCAATAACCGTCTTCACTTCAATCAAAGATGGTTTGCCTGAAGCTTTTGCTGTTTCGATAGCAGCATGGATAGCTTCCAAATCTGTTCCATCTTCAACCAAGGCTGTGTGCCAACCGTAGGCATTGTAACGGTCACGAACACTTTCTGTAAAGGAATCCTTTGTCTCACCATCCAAGTTGATGTCATTTGAATCATAAAGAACAACCAACTTGTCTAGTTTTTGCAAACCTGCGTATGAAGCTGCCTCGCTTGAGACACCTTCCATCAAGTCTCCATCTCCACAGATAACGTAAGTATAGTGGTCAAAGATATTGTAGCCTTCACGGTTATACTTAGCTGCCAAGAAACGTTCTGCCTGGGCAAAACCAGTGGCAGTTGAAATACCTTGCCCTAGAGGACCTGTTGTAGCATCAATCCCTGCTGTATGACCAAATTCTGGGTGACCTGGTGTTTTTGAACCCCACTGACGGAAGCTCTTAATCTCATCCATGCTAACATCTTCAAAACCAGAAAGGTGAAGAAGGGCATAAAGAAGCATTGAACCATGACCTGCTGAAAGAATAAAGCGGTCGCGGTTGATCCAGTTTGGTTGAGCTGGATTGATACGAAGTTGTTTTGTAAAGAGGCTGTAAGCCATCGGAGCTGCTCCCATAACCACACCTGGGTGACCTGAGTTGGCTTTGTTGATAGCGTCAATACCTAGGAAACGAATTGCATTAACAGATAGATTTGACATAGAATTTCCTTTCTATTTGAGGTGATTATTGAATCACACATTCTATTTTACTATTATATGAAAATTATCCGTATCATGCAACATACGGATAACCTCCAAAGAATATTTTTATATTATAGCAAAGCTTTAAATTGAATGTTAGAGTCTTGTTCAAAACAATCATCAAAACCACGTGGATGATGGTATTCTACTAAGTGTTGATCTTGAGGATAAGTGTACTTACCGCCGACTTCCCAGATAAATGGATGGAAATCGTATTGCAAGCGATCTTTTCTCATTTTCCAAAGTTCTAGAATCTCATTAGTAGAAGCCATGAAGTTAGACCAGATATCATAGTGAACTGGGATAATGACTTTGGTACGCAGATTTTCTGCCATACGAAGAAGGTCGATAGATGTCATTTTATCTTGGATACCTACCGGATTTTCACCATAGTTATTCAAAGCAACATCAATTTTAAAGTCTTTACCATGTTTTGCAAAATAGTTTGAGAAGTGAGAATCTGCACCATGATAGATGGTTCCACCTGGTGTTTCAAAGATATAGTTAACAGCCTTTTGAGCCATTTCTTCATCTGTAACAGCTAAGCCAGCAAGTTCACCGCCTGTCTCATCAGCACCGTTCACTGGAAGAGTTACCAAGCAAGTACGGTCAAATGATTCTACTGCATGAATCTTCATATCTTTTAATTCGATAGTGTCACCTGGTTTAACAACGATGATACGTTCTTTTGGAACACCCCATCCTTCCCAGATTCGTCCACAGTGGTAAGGACCGATAAACTTAACATGCTCTAACTTAGGATTGTTGAGAATTGCTGCAGCTGTGTATGGGTCGATATGATCACTATGGAAGTGTGAAACTAAGTAATAGTCTAGTTCGTTGATAGCAAATGGATCGATAACCATTGGCTGAACACGCAAGTTTGGTTGCAACTTACGAACACCTGCCATATTTGCCATTTGGTGCCCACGAACCATATCTTTCACTTTTTTGGTTGATTTTCCACGGTTTGACCAAAGGTCCATGACAACGTTAGCACCACCTGGTGTCTTAATCCAAGTACCACAGTTGCCTAGCCACCACATGGCAAAGTTGCCTTCAGGTACGACTTCTTCTTCGATTTCTTCGTTCAACCATGTTCCCCACTCTGGGAAAGTAGCTAAAATCCATGACTCTCTTGTAATTTCTTTGACGTTTGGCATATGTTGCCTCCTTTGGATATAATTGTTATCTTTGAGATTAGTATACCACCCTTCAAAATACTAAAAAAGACCAAGAAAAACACAGGTTTGTGTTCATCATTGGACTGTCCTTCAAATATCTTCCAAAAAAGCTTGAACTACTATTTCTTGATTTATAAGTGTTTGAACCTCTTCTTGGAACTTACTAGCCAACTTGCTGTCTACAATATAAGACGAAATAAGACTGGAAAGATTTTCACTGAAACTTTTGCTCTCATTACGAAATATATTGTGTTTAAGATAGTCTAGCATTTTCAAAATATCTTCTGCTTCAAGGATAGGATTAACTCTTAAAATTGGAAATCTGCTATCCAAATCATCATTAGTAGTAATCACTACATCAACTTGTGCAATATCTTCCACACTCTTAAATTGTTCTGTTGTAAATACAGTGCCAATTTGCTCATTTGGAAAATAAAGTTTGCATTGTTTCAGCAAAAGTCTCGAAACCGCAACACCTTCATCACAAACGAGATAAACTTTTTTCATATTTTTTTGAGACGATGGTGTATACTTTAAAAATCCTCCAATATGAATCGTCAAATAGGCAATATCATCGTCTGTTAGCCGGATAAACCATGCTCCTTCTAAAATTTCCGCAGATTTTCTAGTGACTAAAAATAATTCTCCATACTTGGATCGAATTTGTTTTGTTAGAGGATTTTTAGAAAAAATACCGTAAGTCTTTCTAAATAACAAGGCTTTACAGTGGATCATCAAATTTCGTAATAAATCATCCTTGTTCTCAATCTCCATTCGGATTTGTGATTCAAAATACCAGATAAATTCTTCTAAAGCAAGTTTTAATTGCCGAAAATCATCACTTTCTGCATGAATATCCAAATCTTTACGATAGGAGAGGAGAAGAACAGCTACAAGAGAAACTTCAAGTTCTGACAAAGAAATTTCAAACTTTTGAAACAACCGTTCTCCTAATTTCTTAGACACCTGATACTCTATTCTTTTTCTTATCAAAGAAAATTCTTTCTCTATATCCTGATGTCTTTCTTGATACTGTTCAACATTATGACAGCTTAACAGCAAATAAGGTAGAACCTGCAACATAAAAGTTACTTCATGATGGTTTATTTTCTTCCCTAAATCTTGTTCAACTAAAGGAACCTGTTCCTTAAAAAATTGGTTCATTTCAACAGAAAGCAAACACTCAGCATCTAACCTCTCTTTCATCTTATCTTCTAAAATAGATACAAAAGTGGCATTTTCTTCCATAAAAATATGATATAGAAGCGATTGAAGATACTGAATTTTATTAAGAGGGTGGGCATGAAGGTGGTATCCCTGTGACTTGCTCACTTGCAAGGTCACCTGATATTGTTCCAAAGTTAGTTGATAACGAATACTATTCAAATCATTGAGAACAGTATTCCTAGATACCTCTGTTAACTCCATCAATTTTTCAATCGTAATACGTTCTTTAGAAATACCTATCCATAATAACATTATCATCATACGTTCATGCGCACTCATGATATAATCGTACGAATCTACTTCCGATAATAGTTCACAACAAGCATCTCTCTGCTCTTCCGTTAAGTGAATACCAATTCGTGGAATACTAATGATGTGAAGCGCCTCGTCACCAAGAGCAGCATTGATTTTGTCAATGTGATAATAAATTTTCCTTCTTGACTCTTTCAAATCTTTCGAAATCGCCATAATCGTTTTGGGCGTTTCTTGATCCATCAAATATTGAAGCAAATCACAACTTGCCTTATCCAGTACCATATTTCATACTCCTCTATCAATCAACTGCCTTGAAAACAACTTTATAATAGTATCACATTCACTAACGCATTTCAATTATCAACAGTAGTCTCTTAATAACGAATACTTACAATTACAAAAGCGAGGCTTGGATCGAAAGGTCCTAGCCTCTTTTCAATTCAATTTCTTATTTCTTTTGACCGTAATAAGCATTTGGTCCATGCTTACGTTGGTAGTGTTTTTCTAGAATGTACTGGGGAGCAGGTTCAACTCTTGGATTGATTTGTTCTGTAAAGCGATTCATCTTTGATACTTCCTCTAATACGACAGAGTGATAAACAGCATTCTCTGGATTTTTGCCCCAGGTGAATGGACCGTGATTGCGTACAACAATACCTGGTACTTCAACAGGATTGAGACCACGACGCTCAAATTCTTCTACGATAACCAAGCCAGTATCTTTTTCATAGGCCACTTCTACTTCGTCCTTGGTCAAACTACGGGCGCAAGGGATTGAACCGTAGAAATAATCTGCATGGGTTGTTCCGTAGAAAGGAATATCGCGTCCAGCTTGAGCCCAACCAACTGCTTCTGTCGAATGGGTGTGGACCACACTACCAATTTCTGACCAAGCCTTATATAACTGCACATGAGTTGGAAGATCAGAAGATGGTCTTAAATCCCCTTCTAGGACCTTACCATCTAGATCAGTCACCACCATGTTTTCAGGTGTCAATTCGTCATAGTCTACGCCTGATGGTTTGATAACAATGACACCTAGTTCGCGATTAACTTCAGATACATTACCCCAGGTAAATTTGACAAGTCCATGTTTCGGTAATGATTGATTGGCATCACAGACTCGTTTACGCATAGCATTGATTACTTGATTCATCTTACATCAAACCTGCTTTCTTAATTAGTGGATAGAGAAAAGCTTGGGCCTCTTGAATGGCTGCGCGTGTTTCTTCTACAGTTTCACAATTTTCAGACCACATTTCGATTAGGAAAGGACCATTATAATTGGTTTGCTTTAAAATATCGAAAGCTTCTTCCCATTTGACACAACCTTGCCCAAAAGGTACATCTCGGAACTGGCCCTTTGAACTTTCTGTCACTGCATAAGTATCCTTGAGATGGAGAGCTGCGATAGCATGGTGACCTAGATAGAACTCACTATAGACATCATTATGCCATGCAGACACATTCCCAATATCTGGATATACAAAAAGGTAGGGAGAGTCAACATCCTTTTCTACAGCCAAGTATTTTTCGATACTATTGATAAAAGGATCATCCATAATTTCAATAGCAAGTACCACCTGAGCTTCTTCAGCCCAGTCACAGGCTTTTCTCAAATTTTTGATAAAACGTTGGCGTGTCTGGGGTGACTTTTCCTCATAGTAAACGTCGTAACCAGCTAATTGAATCGTACGAACTCCCAAATCCTGAGCTAATTCGATACATTTTTTCATGAGTTCCAGAGATTTTTCCTCTAGAACTGGATCATTTGATCCCAATGGGTAACGACGATGTCCTGAAAAACAGATAGAAGGAATACGAACACCAGTTTCATAAATCGCTTTGACAACTTCCAAGCGCTCTTCCTTGCTCCAGTCCAGTCTTGCTAAACGCTCGTCACGTTCATCAATAGACATCTCGACAAAATCAAAGCCTAACTCCTTGGCAAAATTTAAACGTTCTAGCCAAGTAAAGTGTGTCGGGGTTGCCTTTTCATAAATTCCAATTGGACGTGCCATGGTTTACCCCCAAATTCGTCTGATTTCATCCTTGAAGGCACGCGCTGCTCCTGCTGGATCCGCAGCTTCTGTAATTCCACGACCTGCGATAAAGGTAAAGACATCAACGCCTTCAAAGAGTTTGAGAGTATCTACATCTAGACCACCTGTTACAGAAACTCGGAAGCCCATGTCAATGAGTTTTTTAACCTTATTAAGGTCTTTTTCACCCCAAGTTTCACCAGCAAGAAGGGCATCACGAGATTGGTGATAGATAGCTTGTGAGATACCTGCATCTAGCCAAAGCTGAGCTTGTTCAAAAGTCCAATCGCCATAAAGCTCGATCTGGATTTCGCCTCGTTCTCCTCGTTCAGTCTTGATAGCCTTTAGAGCTGCTTCCATAGTAGGGATGGTTGCACAACAGATACAAGTCATCCAGTCTGCTCCACGAACTGCATTATTTTTAGCAACTGTTCCACCAGCATCAGCACATTTTGTGTCTGCCACAATAATCTTATCTGGGAAAAGGCTACGCAAGACTTCAACCAGTTCACTTCCAACTTGAAGCAAGCAAACAGTTCCAGCTTCGATAATATCTACTTCCTGACCAACAGAAACAGCTGCTTTAATCGCTCCTTGCAAGTCTGAATGATCTAATGCAACTTGTAAATTAGGTATTCTTTTTGTCATTTCTTTATTCCTCTTTCTAACTTTCCAAATCCAATCCTTCGAGATAAGGGCTATCCTTAGATTCTTCAATCATAGCCAAGACATCTTCTTTAGTCTGGCAAGCCTGTAAACGTGCAATAGAATCTTCTAATTCAAACAGGGCAATGATTTGTGGAATGGCTACACTTGTGTGAATTTTTGAGCTTGTTGCTGCTAGTGCCAACAAAACAGATACCTCTTTCCCATCTGAAAATACAACAGGATTTTGTAAGGTAATCAATGAAAAGGCATCTCTTTGCACTCCAGCTTCAGGTCTAGCGTGGGGCATAGCCATACCTGGCATTAAGATATAGTAAGGGCCATACTCTTCAGTTGATTCGATAATAGCATCGTAATACTCTGGCAAAATTGCCCCACTTTCAATCAAGGGATCTACTGCTACCTTGACTGCTTCTTTCCAGTCTTTAGCTTCTAAACCTAGTCGGATCGAGTCATTGTCAATTAAAGCTTGTTTTAAATTCATATCTGCCTCCTTTATTTAAAGAGGGAGAAGGACAGAAACGATGATTCTCAGTTTCTATCCAGCCCCCTCCAACCTTTTACTGTAGTGCTTGACTGAGTTTTTCAGTGATTTCTTTATCATCCATCAAGTTGTCAAGCCCAATTAACTTCCCATTAGTTCGCCCTTCCAATTCTTGGATCAAATGAAGAGAAGCGATTACGATGTCATATCCTGCTGCTAAACCTTTAGCTTCACCGACACTGCATGAATTGACTGTAAAATCTGTTTGATTAAGCTTACGGAGAGCATTTTCAACCTTCATCTTGATAACCATTGATGAACCCATTCCATTTCCGCACGCTGCTAATACTTTAACCATTTTATTTCTCCTTTTCTAGATACTAAGCTTCTTCTTGAACTGCACCGTTGTAATATTTCTCTTTATCTTTTGCTTTGGCAAATTGAAGTTGAGGAATAACAAGCAAGAAGAGACACACAAGTACATAACCAACAATACCAAGGTATTTGAAGATATATCCAAATCCAAGCCATGGGAATTCAAAGTCGATATTTCCATGGTAACCACCATAAGATGCTAAATCAAGAAGAGCTACACAGAGAGC
Organism: Streptococcus mitis; assembly: GCA_018364455.1. Lineage (GTDB taxonomy): Bacteria > Bacillota > Bacilli > Lactobacillales > Streptococcaceae > Streptococcus > Streptococcus mitis_BR. The sequence continues at coordinate 13,703 of JAGZLW010000032.1, forward strand.
TCCTAAAGCAACTTGGAGAACACCTGAGATGAAGGATAGGATAACAGCCGCTTTCCATCCACCGCGTTTATCAGCGTAGACCGCAATGGCTGCATTGTCAAAGAACACTGGTACAAATCCTGTAATAATAAGAATCGGATTTTTAAAGACGATGAGCAAGACAATTGTGATCAATTGACCAATCAAACCAAAGGCAAATCCTGACAAGACAGCGTTTGGAGAACCAAATCCATAAGAAGCTGCAACGTCAACCGCTGGGAATGAGCCTGGCAACAATTTGTTTGAAATACCTTGGAAGGCGTTTGTCAACTCAGATACGAACATGCGGACACCTTGCATCAAAACGAACAAGTAAACTGAGAAGGTAAAGGCTGTTTGAATAATGTACATAAAGAAATCTTGTTTAGCAGGATTGAATAGAGTTCCTGAAGTGATGACTTCTTTATTAGACATAATGTCTGGACCCAAGATTAAAAGAATGGCTCCGAAGAATACGAGCATCAAGGTAGCAGATGCAACAACTGTATCGTGGAAGATTGAGAGGAACTTAGGTAATTTAAGATTGTCTAAACTTTCTTCTTTCTTACCAAAGCGTCCTGCTACTTTATCTACAAACCAGATTGCAAATTGCTGTTGGTGACCAATCGCAAATCCGCCACCACCAGTCAAGCGTTGAGTTGCCTCAACAGTCATATTTGAACTAACTGCCCAGTAAAGTCCACAGATGATACCAATCGCTGCTGTACCGTAAGCATTGCGCAATTGTGGTACTAAGAATAGAACCATAAGAGATACTGTTGCAGCTTGTTGTACCATGATGTGACCAGTAATAAAGAGGGTTCTTACCTTCGTGATCTTGCGAAGAGCTACGAGCAAGATATTTATTCCGAAACCAATCAATAGAGCTGTAGTTGCAGTTCCAACAAAATCTGGAAACTCTGCTGCAATTTTGTTGTTTGCTGCAGCAAGTCCAAAGTAAGGGTCGATAACCGCTGCACCAATTTGGAATTTGTAGTTAAGGGCTGCTAAGATCGGACGGAAGGTTGTAACCAAACCACCTGCACCCACATTGAGCAACATATACCCTACTGTTGCTTTAACAAACCCTGAGAAAACGTCGTGGGCAGGTTTTTTCAAAAGTGCGTATCCTATCAACACCAATAAACCTACGAAAAATGCGGGATTCTGCAAAATATTGCTAGAAAACCAATTTAGAACACTTGAAATGACTTCCATAATTGTTCTCCTTTTGAATTGTTTTTGTAGGTTTATTATATAATTTGAAAGCGTAAACAAAAAGACCAAGAATTACACAGCGGACTGTTCACTCTTGGACTGTATGATTTATGATATTTTAATGATTAGCTTAGTTTCTCGTAGCTAGATAAAATGGAAGAATTTTATCATAAGATTTCAGTAGGGCTTCTACGATTTCTTCTTCAGATGAATTCTCTGTTATAGGGACATCTATTTTAACTAACACTTTTCGGACTTCCTGATTGGATAGTTTATTTCTTAAAATTTGACGATTTTCTTCGTTCGCCTCCCACCGTTGACTTTGACCATCAGAGTAGACTAGATAATAAACACCTTCAACGGTTGGAACTTTTAAAACTTTGGCCTGCTTGCCTAGAGTTCGCTCATCTTTCTTACGCTCGATGAAACTGACCTCTAAGGAAATTCCAAAGTCAGTAGATGTCCCATACAAACGAAGAGCCAACATAGGTTCTGTTACTTGTCCGTCTCTCTGTAGATAAACCCAAAAATGTGGTCGTAAACGTTGCGCCTGATTCATCCACTGGCTAGTCTGTTGAAGTTGCCATTCTGGATGACTGGTTTGAAATGCTTTAGTCAGTTCTGTAAAAGCCTTTCGAGCCTCTTGGCCTTTATGACGGAATTCCAGCATTTTCTCTCGTTCTTCCCCAGCTTTATCTGGATTACGGTACTGCAAACCTGCAAAGTCTAGATAGTCTCTTATCTTATTAAACATACGCTTAACCTCTTCTAACTAGCAAAAAATCAGGAGAACCCTGATTTTACTTATTCTGTATCTACAACGACATAGCGATTTGGCTCGTCACCTTCAGAGTAACTTGTCACGCCATCCATACGTGAAATAATACGATGGATAATCTTGCGTTCGCTATTCGACATTGGATCTGTCTGATGACTGCGTCCTTCTTCTAAAACACGAGTCGCCAATTTTTGCGCATAGGTCTGCAAGACTTCTGCACGGTGTTCGACATAATCATTGACATTGATTGTAATGTAGAAGGTTCTTGAATAGCGATTATAAAGATAATTTTGAGCCAACAGTTGCAAGGCCTTCAAAACTTTACCATGGTAGCCAATAATACGACCTGGTTCGTTGGTGTCAATTTGCAAATTGATACTACGACGGTTATAATCATTTGAAAGTGTGGCTTCAACATCCATGTCATCAATAATTGTTTGAACATAAGTCGTTACTTCCGTAGCTACTTGTTCAATATCAAAGCTCGGTTCAACTTTCAAGCCCAAGTCTCCTAGTTCTTGACTTTCAGTTTGCTCGGCTTGGCTTTCAATAATAGGAGTTTCTACTTCTTCTTCGAGAGCAGTTTCTTCAAGTTGTAATTCATTTAAAATCTCAATGTGACCAGTTTCTTCCAAGATAGTGCTGGCATGTCTTTCATGTTTTAAGATTTCAGCCTTGACTTCATCAGAAATACCTTGGCCTCCCTCTTCAATCTTTTTAATTGCTTCTACAACATGACCCAAATCAACAGTTGCTTCACTGACTGTTTTAACAGGCTCATTCAAATCATTGATTTGTTTTGGAACTCCCTTTACAGCTTGTTGGTTTGCTTTTACAACTGTCGTTTCACTAATAGCATCGATATCCACTTGGGCTGGTTTTTTACCAAATAAGCCAAGAAACCCTTTTTTCTCACGAGAAATGACTTTGATATGAGCCTTCATTCTTGGAATATCTAATTCTTTCAATCCTTTCTGGATTGCTTCTTCAACAGTTGAACCTGTAAATACTACCATTACCAGATTCCTCCTTATTATTTCGTTTTCTGAGCCTTTTTCTTGGCTTTTCTTTTTCTATTTTCCAAATCTTTCTGTGCCTGAACTACTGCCTCGCGCTCTGCAATAATCTTGAATGGATTATTCAAGAAATAGGTTTGCAAGACTTGATAAGCATTGGACACTGTCCAGTAGAGGGCGACTCCACCTGGCGCATAAACTGCAAAGATAAAAATCAAGACCGGAATCCCATACATCATCGCAGTCGTAGCGCCATTACGCTCAGACAAAGCTTTGTTGGACAACCAAGTACTTAAAAAGGTAAATACAGCTGCTAAAATCGGAAGAACAAAGGTTATATCCACACCACCAAGGTTAATCCATAAGAAATGACCTGTCTTTAAAAAGTCAACTCTTGATAGAGCTTGGAACAAGGCCAAGATAACCGGCATCTGAATCAAAATCGGCCAAAGAGAATCTGAATGTCTGACACCCATTTCTTTAAAGACTTTACGCATTTCTTGCTCTAGCTTGGTTCTACTTTCCATATCTCGACCTGGATATTGTTCTCGAAGCGCCTTAATGCGTGGTTGAGCTTCTTGCATTTTTCTAGAAGCTACCATTTGCACTTGGAAGACTGGCAAGAGAACTGTACGAATCAAGACCGTAAAGAGGATAATCCCCACTCCGATACTGATATCAAACGATAAAAAGCGAATGATTTCCGCAAAGAAGTAAACAAATTTACTCCAAAAATCAGCCGAATCGGCTGTAATATCGCTAGTTGTCCCATTTGTTGCACAGGCTGTCATGATCAATAGGGACAGTCCTAGCAAACTAGTCAACTGTAGTTTCTTTTTCACTCCCATTTCCTTCCTGGTAAATCTTTGATAATTTTAATACGTGGAGTAGATTTTTCTCCATCTCTGCGTATCCCAAGGTTTCGACTCCTTTTCGAGCAATGACAACAAAGTCGACATCTTCTACCAGACTCCCTTTTGCATTCTGGATAATATGCCGAATTCGTCGCTTAATTTGATTTCTAGTGACGGCATTCCCAAGTTTTTTGCTAACTGATAGACCTACTCGAAAATGGTTTTTCTGATTTTCTAATTGGTAGACAACAAATTTGCGATTGGCAAAACTTGTCCCCTCCTTGAAAATCGCCTTAAAATCTTTCTCTCTTTTTACACGAAAGTTTTTCTTCAAAACTCAACTCCATCTATTAAATTACTACTATTATACCATATTTTTCAAAAAAGCCAATCATAGCAAGGTTTTGCACAATTTCACCATAAAAAGAAGCTGGAAAAATCTCTTTCCCAACTCCTTGCACTGAATATTTTTTCTAATTTTACTTATTTTTTCAAGCGTTCAACGTCACGGGCAATAACTAGCTCTTCATCTGTTGGAATAACCAATACACGGATCTTCGCTGCCTCTGTTGAGATATCTCCTGTCACACCGAAGACGTTCTTTTCTGGATCAACATCACAGCCAAACCAAGAGATACCTGAAATAACATCTTCACGTACGTTTGCAGCATTTTCACCGATACCTGCTGTAAAGATAATAGCATCTGCTCCATTTAAGACTGCAAGGTATTGGCCGATATGTTTTTGGATACGGTCAACATACATTTCATAAGCTAAAGTGGCATCGTGGTCCCCTTCTTCCATAGCAGCAATCACATCACGCATATCACTAGATTTACCTGAAACCCCCATAAGCCCTGATTCACGATTAAGGATGCGACTAATGTCTTCAGGCGTGTTAAAGTCCTCTGTATATTGCATTAAGTAAGGAATGATAGCTGGGTCAATATCCCCTGTACGAGTTCCCATCATCACACCACCAAGTGGAGTGAAGCCCATTGAAGTATCGACAGATTGACCACCCTTAACAGCTGTAATAGAAGCACCATTACCGATGTGGCAAGTAATCAATTTCAAGTCTTCTAATGGACGGCCTAAGAGTTTTGCTGCTTCTCCTGCTACAAACTGATGGCTTGTACCGTGAGCACCATATTTACGAACCTTGTTTTCTGTGTAATATTTTGTTGGTAGAGGGTAGCGATAAGCTTTCTCTGGCATACTTGTGTGGAATGAAGTATCAAAAACAACTACACTTGTAATGTCTGGCAACAATTCCTTGAAGGCACGAACACCTGCCGCATTGGCTGGATTGTGGAGAGGAGCCAACAAGCTCAACTCTTCAACTTTTTCTAAAACATCTCCCTCAACGACTGTTGATTCTTTGAAATATTCTCCACCGGCAACAACACGGTGGCCAACACCTGTAATCTCATCATAAGCCTTGATAATATCGAAACGAATCAAGTCATCCAATAAGATTTTTACAGCTTGTGTATGATTTTCGATATCCAAAATTTGTTGTTCAGAACGACCATCAAATTTTACAGTTGAAATTGAATCTTTCAAACCGATACGTTCAATCAAACCTTTCGCCAATACTTTTTCTTCTGGCATTAAGTATAATTGCCATTTCAAACTTGAACTTCCCGCATTGATTGCAATTGTTTTTGTCATAACAAGACTCCTCTTTTAAGCGTTTTCATCTATTATAACAAAATCTATTTTATATTTCAGTACCTTGAGTCCATTTTTGAAAATTTTCTTTAAATTTCATTAAAACACTTGCATCTTGCAAGCTAGCAAGTGGATAAACAAAGGGTTCTACTACTATTTCACTTTTCTTCTGTAAGATAAAAATGGTCTTGGATTGTTTAGCACTGGCAAAGAGATTTTCAGGCAAACTAATCATAGCAACCAGACTTGCTTCTTCTTTCAACCAACCTTTCAACAAATCACTTTGAGGACTGGTCAACAAATCACTCGGAGCGAGAAAAATAGCGTAGCCATCTGATTTAAGGTACTTAAGTCCTTGTTCCACGAGCAAGTGATGGGCGTAGGTATGTTCTTGGCTAGAAGCAACTTGATGGCGCGACGCAACGGCATCATCAGGATAATAGCCGACAGGCAAGTCGCTGATGACCACGTCGCTTTCTTTGAGCATTTGTGGACGAACGGCATCTCCTTGGGCAAAGCCAGCCTGCAAACCAATTACATCTGCCATACTAGCTGCCAAATCAATCAGCAAATCATCCACTTCCATTCCCAAGTAATCCACCTTTTTATCAAGCGAGGTCAAGAAAGTAGCGCCTAGAATTCCCATCCCAGAACCCATTTCGAGGATCGTAATTTCCTCCTCTTTAAACAACTCTTCCACAATAAACACCAAAAGCAAAGCAATGGCATGTGGCGTAAACTGGTGATTGGCCTGTAGGGGCTCTGTCTGCCCAGCCTTCATCAAGAGAAACTGGTAGGTCTTGAGCCATTCTTCTTTGCGAAGCGCTAAACGCTTAAGAGCTTGATTGTTCCCTTTGACCTGCTCTAGCTCAGTCTCACCATCCAGATAGATGCTGTTTTGCTCCACCAAAGCGTCATAAAAGTTGGTCGCCAAATCACTTTGAATGACTTGGACATTCTCTAGTAAATACGTATAAGCTTGTTCAATTTTTTCAAAATCCATATTCCTATCTTATCAAATTTCCCTTCTTTTTTCCATCCTTATAGAAAAATCACACTATATCTATATTGGTTTCCCGTCAATTTGTTACTGATGACATCAATCTTATCTACACAAGATCAGATAAACGTTTCTAGCTATCTACAACTGTACTCTTATCTTGCTGTCTGATTATTGCTTGGTATAAAATGGCACATAATCATTCTAATAACTCACCCCTCTTCTACTAATCCTCTCTAATAAATAATCGAAGGAAATAAAAGATCAAAACAGTGCAAGAAAAGCCCACTAATACTCAATGAAAATCAAAGAGCAAACTAGGAAACTAGCCGCAGGTTGCTCAAAGCACTGCTTTGAGGTTGCAGATAGAACTGACGAAGTCAGCTCAAAACACTGTTTTGAGGTTGTGGATAGAACTGACGAAGTCAGTAACCATACCTACGTCAAGGCGACGTTGACGTGGTTTGAAGAGATTTTCGAAGAGTATAATCTATCAATACTTTTATGAAGTGGGTTTTCGTACTCAATTTTTTAACCGACTATACAAACACAAGGCTGGGAAACTCAATTCCATCCGAAAAGAAAGGAAATATTTCCACAATAAAACGCATACTATCAAGTTTTCGAACACCTGATAATATGCGTTTTTATGATTTTACAGACTTTTTTGTCCAAACTCGATAGACACATCTATCGCCGATCAAATATGAGATAAGCAGATTGTTTACATTTCTTCATCATCACGTTTACGGCGTTTCGCAAACAGACCTAAACCAGTCACAGCTGCCAAAGCTCCAAGGAGTACAGATGATTTGGAAGTTTCTGTACCTGTATTTGGCAATTGCTGTCTTGACTTACCTGTTGATTCTGA
>JAGZLW010000033.1 GCA_018364455.1 Streptococcus mitis
CTTGGGGTTTGCGTAGGTAACCGTAGACCACACCACTTACGATTGCTCCTACCAAGACAGCAACGAGGTAAAGAAGAGCATTTGAAGTGAGGGCGATCACGAAGATTCCTCCGTGTGGCGCCATGAGTTTGATACCAGTAAGACCAACGAGGCCACCTGCTACTGCTGAACCAAGAATGAAGCTTGGGATAGCACGAGCTGGGTCAGCGGCACCAAATGGAATCGCTCCCTCAGTGATAAATGACAAGCCCATGATGATGTTTGTCAAACCAGAGTTGCGTTCTTCTTTAGTAAATTTATCTTTGAAAAGAAGAGTTGCGACAAAGATTGCAAGTGGTGGCACCATTCCTCCAGCCATAACTGCTGCCATAGCCACAGAACCACCTGAAGAAACAGTCGCTGCAAGCGTACCTGTACCAAAGACATAAGCCGCTTTGTTAACTGGTCCACCCATATCGACAGCCATCATTCCTCCAAGAACGATACCAAGAAGGACAGCTGAACCTCCTCCAAGACCGCCTAGGAAGTCATTCATAGCAGTGTTGATTGCTGCCATTGGGATATTCACAGCTAGCATGACAAATCCAGTCAAGATTGTTCCAAGAAGTGGCAGGAGAAGAATGGATTTAGCACCTTCAAGTGAACGAGGAACTTTAACGTATTTCTTGATAGCAAGAACCAAAGCACCTGCGATAAATCCACCAACAAGGGCACCTAGGAAACCAGATGAGACACCTGCAAGAGTTGAAGTTGCTTCACCACCTGCGGCATAAGGAATTTTACCAAAGGCAAAACCTTCTTTGGCAATAGCACCAGCCACGAAACCTGCTACCAAACCTGGTTTTTCAGCGATAGAGTAGGCAACATAACCTGCAAAGACTGGAAGCATCAAACCAAAGGCAGCTCCACCAATTTTCATGAACATAGAAGCTAGCTCATGGTAGGAACCAAGATTACCAAGATTTTCATTTGGAACACCCAAAGCACCGTCAATCAAGAAGGCAAGGGCAATCATGATACCACCACCGATAACGAATGGCAACATTTGAGAGACACCACTCATCAAGTGTTTGTAGAAGGCACCACCAAGACTTTGTTTTTCGTTAGAGGTTGTTGCGGCTTTGGCTCCATTAGCAGCACGGTAGACTTCAGCATCTCCATAAAGAGCCAAGTTGATCAACTCTTCTGTCTTGCGGATACCGTCAGCAACTGGACGATTGATCAATGGTTTGCCATCGAAACGATCCATTTCAACGGCCTTGTCTGCCGCAATGATAACAGCTTTAGCCTTGCGGATGTCCTCAGCAGTTAGTTGGTTTCCAACACCGCTAGCACCGTTGGTTTCAACCTTGATGCCAACCCCCATTTCAGCAGCTACTTTTTGAAGAGCTTCTTGGGCCATGTAAGTGTGGGCAATACCTGTCGTACAAGCTGTAACAGCCACGATAAAGTCACCAGAGTCATTGGCAGGTGCTTGAACAGGCTCCTCTGTTTTTTCTGAAGCTTGGTCAAAAAGTTCGATAACTTGATCAGCTGATGTTGCTTGACGAAGTTTGTCAGCAAAACCGTCTTTCATCAAGTATTGAGACAATTCTGCCAAGGCTGCCAAGTGAGTATCATTGGCACCTTCTGGAGCTGCAATCATGAAGAAGAGGTCAGTTGCTTGCCCATCCAAACTCTCATAGTCAACACCCTTATTTGACTTGGCAAAGAGAACAGTCGCTTCTTTGACAGCAGCGTTTTTGCTGTGAGGCATTGCGATTCCGTCACCCAAACCAGTAGAAGTCAAGGCTTCACGCGCCAAAATGCCTTCTTTAAAGGTTTCAAAATCTGTCACATAACCGTGCTCTGTCAAACTTTTAATCATCTCTTCAATGACAGCTGTTTTTTCAGTTGCCTGCAAATCCAGCAACATGACATCTTTTCTCAATAAGTCTTGAATTCTCATCGTTTTTCTACCTCAACTTTTTCATATGTTTCTTTAATAAATTCTGCTGTTGCCAAGTCATCTGAGAAGGTGGTTGCCGTTCCGCAAGCCACTCCCCATTTGAAGGCTTCTACTGCATCTTTTGATTTGACAAATTCACCTGTGAATCCGGCAACCATAGAATCACCAGCTCCAACTGAATTTTTCACAGTTCCCTTGATTGGTTTAGCAAAGTAAGTTCCCTCAGATGTGACAAGAAGGGCACCGTCGCCAGCCATAGAGATAATGACGTTTTGAGCGCCTTTAGCCAGTAACTCACGAGCGTATTTCTCAATTTCATCTAAACTTTCGAGTTTAACCCCAAAAATCGCTCCAAGTTCATGATTGTTTGGTTTGACCAAAAGTGGCTGATAGTCCAAACTATCAATCAAGTTCTGTCCTTCAAAGTCACAAACGACTTGCGCACCTGTCTGACGTGTCAAGGCAATCAAATCCTTGTAGATAACATTTCCTAGGTTTTTAGCACTCGAACCCGCAAAGACAACCGTATCATCTGCTGTCAGACTAGATAATATAGCTTTCAATTCTTCTAACTGGGCTGGTTCGACATTTGGACCCGTTCCGTTGATTTCTGTCTCTTGGTCTGCTTTGATTTTAACATTGATACGAGTATCTTCTGCCACTTGGACAAAACGTGTCTCAATTTCTTCATCAGCCAAAGTATCTGTGATAAATTTACCAGTAAAGCCTCCGATAAATCCAGTCGCTGTATTTGGAATATCCAATCGTTTCAAGACACGGCTAACATTGATTCCTTTCCCACCAGCAAACTTATCATCACTGTCCATACGATTGACACTACCGACTTGGACTTGGTCCAGACGGACAATATAGTCAATGGATGGATTGAGTGTGACTGTATAAATCATACTTCTATTACCTCCGTTTTCTCCTTAATAACCTGCAAGAGCTCATGCCCTTGACTTGTGATAACAATAGCGCGTTTGAGTGGTGCTACCTTAGCAAAGCAAGTTTGTCCAATCTTAGACGAATCCACCAAGACATAGGTCTGTTTGGCATTCTCTAAAATAGCACGCTTCACAGCTCCCTCCTCCATATCAGGAGTCGTATAATAGCCATCGTCCACACCATTCATCCCGATAAAGGCACGGTCAAAGTGCAATTGGTTAATCTGGTTAAGAGCAACGCCCCCGATACTAGCATCTGTCGCCATCTTGACACTTCCTCCAACCATGACAGTTGGAATCTGCTTTTCAACCAACTGAGCTGCATGGTGAATCGAGTTGGTCACGACTGTAACATTCTTATTGACCAATTCATGAATCAAAAAAGCAGTTGTTGTTCCAGCATCAATAAAGATGACATCTTTTTCTTTAATGAGAGAGGCTGCCTTCTGAGCTAGCAATTTCTTTTCTTGAAGGTTTTTGACAGATTTTTCTTGAATGGTTTCTTCTTCCTGCAAGGAATGGGGCAATTCTGCTCCGCCATGCACGCGACGAAGCTTGTTTTCCGCTTCCAACTCATCCAAGTCTCTTCGAACCGTTGATTCTGAGGTCTCTAGCAAACTAACTAATTTCTCTAGAGAAACTACATGATGTTGATTTAACTCCTCTAAAATCAGTTGCTTCCGCTCTGTTTTTAACACTGAATCACCTCCTGTTATCGTTTACACTATTCATTCTATCACACTTTCTTTTAAAGTCAAGCATTTTTTATCATTTTCTTTCAAATTCTATCATTTTTCTTATTTTCAGAATTTTTATTGCAAGATAAGAGCCTTTATGGTAGACTATTTGAGTAAGTATTGGAAGATTACTCAAGAGGCTTAAGAGGCCGTGTTGGAAACGCGGTAGGCGTGTAACAGCGTGCGTGGGTTCGAATCCCATGTCTTCCGTTTATTTTAAAAAAGATACCCAAGAAATCTTGGGTATCTTTTTTCTTATATGCTTGTTTTATAACTCGGGTGAATTTCTTAGAAAATATCAAATAACAATTTCACATTGAGAATTGTTAAGATAATGGAAACGATATAGCCAAGGATGGTATTCCATTTGGCATTGGTAAATTCTCCCATCAGTGATTTCTTAGAAGTTAGATAAATCAGTGGGAAGATTGAAAATGGAAGAGCAATCGAAAGAAAGACTTGTGAATAAACCAATAACTGATCCAATGTTTTTTCCTGATGACCAAACAGAACCGCTACAATCATGACAGGCAACAAGGCAAAGAGACGAGTTGCCAAACGAATGAACCATTGAGGTAATCTCATATGCAAGAAACCTTCCATAACGATTTGTCCAGTCAAGGTACCCGTAATTGTCGAATTTTGACCACTGGCTAATAAAGCCAAGGCAAACAAGGTTGATAAGGTCGAGCTAGCTATAGCTCCTGCAATAGTAGAATCCTGCAAGGCATTATACATTTGAGAGAAGGCAGAAATCTCAGATGCATGGCCGAAAAAGAGAGCCGCCCCGAGAATTAATAGAAGGGAGTTAACCACAAAGGCCAAGGATAATTGGAGATTTGAATCCCAGGTCATAAAGCGCACCGCTTTTCGAACATCATCCTTGTCCTTGTGATTGATTTTCCGAGTTTGAGACAAGGAAGAATGCAAATAGAGGTTATGAGGCATAACCGTCGCACCTACAATCCCCAGAGCTAAAGTTAATTGACTTTCATGACCTGGCAAAGGACTCTCAAATAAGGTCGAATTGGGTAAATAACCCTCAGCGATTCCTTGGAAACTTGGATTTGATAAAGCTACCAGATAAGTAAAGATTGCTAAAATCGTTAAAATCAGTGTTGTCACAATAGCTTCTATCTTCTTAAAGCCAAATTTCATCAAAAGCAATAAGAGAAAGACATCTAGAACCGTCAAAAGGATGGCTATCATAATCGGAATCTTAAAAAGAAGATTGAGAGCAATCGCTGAACCTAGAACTTCTGCCAGGTCTGTCGCCATCAAGGCCAACTCCAAAATCACCCATAAGCTATAACGAAGCCATTTGGGTGAATGATGACCCGTTGCTTGAGCCAAGTCCATTTGAGTTACAATTCCAAGCTTTCCTGACATCTGCTGAAGCTGCATAGCAATGAGTGATGAAATCAAGATGACAAATAAGAGACTGTACTTATAGGATGCACCTCCAACCACACTGGTTATCCAGTTTCCTGGATCCATATAACCAACTGCGACAAGGGCACCTGGACCCAAGAAGGCCTTTAAATTTTGCCAGAAATGATTGTTATTTGGAGTATCGATAGATTGATTAATCTCAGAGAGTGACACTTTTTTATGAGAAGACATAGATACTTACCTCTTTCTAAACCTACTTTTTCATTATTTTCTATTAGAGAAAAATAAGATTGACTTTAAACTATTAAAACAATGAAAACTATATGAAAAACATTTAGTTTTTTCATTATTTTTCTTAAGGCACCTTAATTATAACAGAAAATATGATAAAAACTTAAGAAAATTCAGGACTTGATTTAATATTTAGGATACAACAAAATGTTGTATTCTTTTTTGCAAAAGAATACCAAAGACAAAAACAAAAAACGTTGTAAAACACCTGATATTATGCGTTTTTTGATTTTAAAGACTTTTTGCTTGATCCTTTTTACCCTGTTTAACCGCCATTGATTTTAACTCATTACCTACATCTCAAAAAAAATTTAAAATTGTCTTAATCTCCTTTATTGTGTCGCTTTTGGAGTTTTTTTGGTATAAACTTCTACGCTCATCCTATGGAGCAAGACAGACTCATAGCTTCACACATAATAGAACGAGTATCTCCATCTGTAGAGATACTCGTTTTTTGCTATTTTCGAAGTAATCTTTTTGACCAGTCCTATACATCATTTTTATACTCAACGAAAATCAAAGAGCAAAATAGGAAGCTAACCGCAGGTTGCTCAAAGTACAGCTTTAAGGTTGCAGATAAAACTGACGAAGTCAGCTCAAAACACTGTTTTGAGGTTGTGGATAGAACTGACGAAGTCAGTAACCATATCTACGATAAGGTGAAGCTGACGTGGTTTGAAGAGATTTTCTAAGAGTATTAAGCAGTATAGAATAGTATTTTAACTCCATCCTCTAAAGTGCTTTCAATAAATAAAAGATACTTGAACACCATATTCAGCATATAAGCTGTATGCGCTAAGTCAAAACAATCATTCTTTTCTAATTTATCGTAAATAAATCTAAAATCACAGAATACTGTCAGATGACTTTAAAAATGATTATTTGGAAAAAGCGAATCGAAGCTTGATTTATCAATTTTTATTCCACTATCTTTTTGTCACACATATTTATAAAGTACTGGTGCAAGCGCACATCATCAGTCAATTCTGGATGAAAAGAAGTTACCAGCATATTTTTTTCTTGGGCTGCAACGATTTGATCTTCAACTGTTGCTAGAATTTCTACATCTTCTCCAACACTACTAATAATCGGACCACGGATAAAGGTCATTGGAATCTGACCAACTCCTTTACATTCTGCTTCCGTGTAGAAACTTCCTAATTGGCGCCCATAGGCATTGCGCTCGACCACCATATCCATAGTTCCAAGATGACTTTCTTTCTGAGAAATGATTTCCTTAGCCAGCAAAATCAAGCCTGCACAGGTTCCAAAGGCTGGTAAACCAGATAGAATGGCTTCTCGAATGGGAAGCAGCATGTTTTGGTCTCGTAAGAGCTTGCCCATGGTTGTAGACTCCCCACCAGGCAAAATCAAACCTGACAAGTCACTCTGATCTTGCTGAAAATCCTCTAAATTTCTGATTTCGACATTGTCTACGCCCAATTTATCTAGTACTTTTGCATGTTCTGCAAAGGCACCTTGCAAGGCCAATATTCCGATTTTCATCTATTTTCCTCGCTCTGCCATGAGAATTTGGATTTCATTTTCATTGATACCAACCATGGCTTCTCCTAAATCTTCAGAGATTTGAGCTAGGATTTGAGGATTACGGAAGTTAGTCACGGCCTTAACAATAGCACTCGCTCGTTTAACAGGATCTCCTGACTTGAAAATACCTGAACCTACAAAGACCCCCTCTGCCCCTAATTGCATCATTAACGCCGCATCTGCTGGCGTTGCAACGCCTCCAGCCGCAAAGTTTACAACTGGCAATTTTCCATGTTCATGAACATATTGGACCAATTCTACAGGGACTTGCAAATCCTTGGCAGCAACATAAAGTTCGTCCTCACGTAGATTTTGAATGCGGCGAATTTCCTGATTCATCATACGCATATGGCGAACAGCTTGGACAATATCTCCTGTACCCGGTTCTCCTTTAGTACGAATCATAGAAGCACCTTCAGCGATACGACGCAAGGCTTCACCCAAGTCCTTAGCCCCACAGACAAAAGGAACTTGGAATTCTTTTTTGTCCACATGGAAACGGTCGTCTGCTGGAGATAAAACTTCACTCTCATCGATATAGTCAATCTCAATGGCCTCTAAAATCTGAGCCTCAACAAAATGCCCGATTCTGACCTTGGCCATTACTGGAATACTAACCGCTTCTTGGATTTCCTTAATCATCTTTGGATCACTCATACGGGAAACACCACCAGCTGCACGAATATCAGCTGGAATCCGCTCCAAGGCCATCACAGCAGCCGCACCAGAAGCCTCTGCAATACGGGCTTGTTCAGGGTTCTGAACGTCCATGATTACACCACCCTTGAGCATCTGTGCCAAGTTTTTATTTAGTTCATAACGATTTTCAGTCATTTCTTTTTCCTCATCATTTATATTGGTAGCTACCATTTCATTTTAATTCAGAACAGAAGGAATCACAAGATAAAAAAAGAATAATTGTATGGGTACAGATTGGCTAAAAAACTATCTGACCTTAACTTAAGGCCAGATAGTTCATCAAATTTTATTTTTCAGCTGTAAGTGCAGCCATTGTGATGTAGTTGTATGGTTTGTTAAAGTGTGGCAAGAAGAATAGGTCTGTCAATGCCAATTTATCAATTGTTACATGCTCTTGGATAGCAAGTGAGAACATGTGGATTCCCATACTGATTGCAGAATCGTGTGAAACCATTTGTGCACCAAGAATTTCACGGCTATCTTTGTCAAAGACAATCTTAATTGCTACTTCATGGTTGTCATGTTTCATGAATTCTGGTTTTTGAAGATCGTTAAAACCTGTTTCAGTTGCGTTGTAACCAGCAGCTTTAGCTTTTTCAAGAGTCAAACCAGTTGAAACCATGTGAAGACCGTAGATTGAAATACCATTTGAACCTTGCACACCGATTCCTTCCAATTCATGGCCACAAGCATTGTAGGCACCAACGATACCAGTACGAACTGCGTTTGAAGCAAGGGCGATGTAACTTGTGTCTTTGCGAGCGTTGTCATAAACAGTCGCACAGTCACCAACGGCAAATACACCAGGAAGTGAAGTTTCTTGTTTCTTATCTACAAGGAAGGCACCATTACGGAAGAGTTCAATCTTACCATCAGCAAGTGCTGTGTTTGGACGGAAACCAACTGCAAGAACAACCATATCCACATCAAAGCTTTCTTTGTCAGTAATCAAACGTTCAACTTTACCGTCACCTTCGATTGCTTTAACAGTTTGACCAAGTGCCAAGCGGATATTGTGGTCTTCCAAATTCTTCGCCATCATTTGTGTGAAGTCTTTATCATAGTAACCGTTCAAGACAGTATCAACGATATCAACAAGAACAACTTCTTTTCCAAGACGTTCAAAGGCTTCAGCAAGTTCAACACCAATGTAACCACCACCAACAACAGCGATACGGTCAAGGTGCTGGCTCTTGTCAGCCAATTTGTGAATCACTTCTTCAGCGTTTTGGTACAATTTCACGAATTGTACGTTTTCAAGAGTTGCTTTAAATTCGCGGTTCCCTTTAACAATTTCAACACCTTCGATTGGTGGCAAGATTGGTGTAGAACCTGTAGCGAAAATCAATTTTTCATATGATTCTTTGTGCTCTTTTCCTTCAACTTCTGCTATAACTACTTTGTTATCGTAGTCGATTGAAAGAACAGGTGAGTTCATGTAAACTTTAGCACCTTTTGCTTCCAATTTTTCTTTATCAGAATAGAACAAGCCTTCAGCACCGTCAATTTGTTCACCAATCCAAAGAGCCATTCCACATCCTAGGAAAGAGATGTTAGAGTTTTGGTCAAATACAACGATTTCGTTCTCATTCCCAAAATTATCCAACATAGTATTAATACATGCTGTACCAGCGTGGTTAGCACCGACTACAACGATCTTACTCATAAAAAATTTCCTACCTTCATTCTAAATTTACCCTACTAGTATACCATTTACTGTTAGCGTTTACAAGAGTTTGGCTGATTTTTCCTATTTTTTTGTAAAAAATTGTAAATAATCTGTATTTTAACACGGATTCTTACAATTTTTCTTCATTTCCTGAGCATATTTCTTGACATCTTTACAAATTTTATTTGTGAAAACGCTGACTTTATGGTATGCTAGTATCATGGAAAGAAAATGTAAGGGGTTAATTTTTCATAAATTTACTATATTTCAGCCTTCTTTTCATAAGAGAAAGGAGTTGGTAGCTTGCCTCTTAGTTCACATTCTGAACGGCTAATGGGGACTACTATCACTATTTCATTAGTAGATGAGCGAGCCGATATCTTGCTCCAAAAATCCTTTGATTTACTCAGAGAGCTCGAATACCGCTTCAACGCCAATAGCCAAGAATCTGAGTTGATGGAAATCAATTATCAAGCTGGAATAGCTCCAGTCAAGGTTCATCCAGACCTGTTTGAACTGATTTCACTTGGGTTAGAGCATAGCTTAGCGCCCTCTAGCCATCTCAACATCAGTATTGGTCCCTTAATTCAAACCTGGCGCATCGGTTTTTCAGATGCCAAAGTTGCCCAACCTCAAGAAATTGAATCGGTGCTCCCTCTAATCAATCCTCATTATATCGAGTTAGATTCTTCTACTTCTACTGTGTTTTTAAAACAGAAAGGAATGAAGATCGATCTAGGTTGTTTAGCCAAAGGATATAGTGCAGATAAGGTTGCCCAATTTCTGAGAGCAGAGGGAGTGACTTCTGCCTTGATTAATCTGGGAGGGAATATCCTGACCATTGGAAAAAATCAGGCAAGAGGGAATCAACCTTGGCAAATCGGGATTCAAGACCCAGCCAATCCTAGGGGAAATCACTTAATGACCATCCCTGTTGTCAATCAATCTGTCGTGACTTCAGGCATTTATGAACGTCACCTGACAGTCGATGGAAAAGATTACCATCACATTTTTGACAGTCAGACAGGATATCCTGTTGAAACGGAGCTAGCGAGTCTAACAATCATATCTGATAAATCAGTTGATGGTGAAATCTGGACAACTCGACTCTTTGGAGAAAGACCTGCTTCTATCCTTTGGCAAGTCGAAAGTTTGGAGGGCATCGAGGTCATCCTCATTGATAAGGAAGGTCACCTAAGCTGTTCTTCAGGAATTCCTACTCTATAGAGACAACTGTTTCAATGGAGTTTTAAAATCGTATTATGTAAAAAGAGAAAGGAAATCTCATGTTAAAACTTATTGCTATTGTTGGAACAAATTCAAAACGTTCTACAAACCGTCAATTGCTTCAATACATGCAAAAACACTTTGCTGACAAAGCTGAAATTGAACTTGTTGAAATCAAGGATATCCCTGTCTTTAACAAGCCAGCTGACAAGCAAGTACCTGCTGAAATTCTGGAAATTGCTGCTAAAATCGAAGAGGCAGATGGCGTTATTATCGGTACTCCTGAGTATGACCACTCTATCCCAGCTGTTTTGATGAGCGCTCTTGCTTGGTTGTCATACGGTATTTACCCACTTTTGAACAAACCAATCATGATTACTGGTGCTTCTTACGGTACGCTTGGTTCATCACGTGCTCAAATGCAACTTCGCCAAATCTTGAATGCTCCAGAAATTAAAGCAAGTGTCCTTCCAGATGAATTCTTGCTTTCACATTCTCTTCAAGCCTTCAACCCAAGTGGAGATTTAGTAGATCTTGATGTTATTAAAAAACTGGATGCCACTTTTGACGACTTCCGTATCTTTGTAAAAATTACAGAAAAATTGCGCAACGCACAAGCCCTACTTCGCAAAGATGCTGAAGAATTTGACTGGGAAAATTTGTAAGATAGGAGACCAAAAAGAATGAAATTTGTTGGACTTGTAGGATCAAACTACGATCAATCATATAACCGTAAACTCTTGGAATTCATCCGTCGTCACTTCAAACTCAAATTTGAATTAGAAGTTCTCGAAATTGACGAAGTTCCAATGTTTAACCAAGACGAAAAATGGGATGAAAGTTTCCAATTGCGTCTCTTGTATAACAGAATTACTCGTGCTGATGGTGTCATTATTGCTACTCCTGAGCACAACCACACAATCTCAGCTTCTCTTAAATCTGTTCTTGAATGGCTTTCATACGAAGTTCATCCATTCGAAAACAAACCAGTCATGATTGTGGGAGCTTCTTACTACGACCAAGGTACTTCTCGTGCCCAAGTTCACCTTCGTAAGATTCTTGACGCTCCAGGTGTTAATGCCTATACGCTTCCAGGTAACGAATTCCTTCTTGGTAAAGCCAAAGAAGCATTTGACGCAGAGGGCAATATCACAAACGAAGGAACTATTAATTTCCTTGAAACATGCTTGGACAACTTTGTAAAATATGTGGGAGTCGTTTCAAAATTGAAAAAACCAAAACCAATTGCACCAGAAGATTTATATTGTACAAATTCAATTGCAACTACCATTCAAGGTGTTGATCCAGACGATCCTGAATGGGTAGAAAAAGCAGCTGAACTTGTTGGAGCTGTTTCTGGAGATACTTACGTTAAATTAGACCACGGTATCTTGACAGTTAACCAAATTGACATGTTCTTGAAAGCAATGCCATTTGAATTGACATTTGCAGATGATAATAACCAGTTCTTGTACTTTAATAACGCACACCAAGATCCAAATACAATGTTTGGTAAACGTGTACGTGCTCAATCAGGAAACCGTCTAGGAACTGTACACGGTTCATTGCCAGATTCTAGAATGAAAAACGTTGAATGGGTTGTCGGCGTATTGCGTAATGGGGACCAAGAATATGTCCGTACAATTGTGCCAGGAACACCAGAAGGCGTTATTAATACCCATAATTACCAAGCAATGTACTATCCAGATGGTTCATATGCTGGAATCAATGAAATCATCTTTAATTTCCAACCATGGCTTGACTGGTACCTTAATACAACTGGTCAACGTCTAGTTGGTGGAAATGCTGCAGCTCCTGCTGGAGGACACGGTGGCGCAGATGCCACATCTGGAGCTTCTGATTCAGGTGATGCTGGAGGCCACGGTGGTGGCGCAGACGCTACATCTGGAGCAAGTAATTAATAATTTTAGGAACCGTTATGGTTCCTTTTTTAGTGACTCTTTATCAACTGTATTTGGTGGTATGTCAATCCTTCTCTATGGGGTTATCGCCAGCAACGGTTTGAAGGTCTTGATTAAAGAACGTGTTGATTTTGGTCAAATGCGTAACCTCATCATCGCAAGTGCTATGTTAGTCCTTGGACTTGGAGGAGCTATCCTTAAACTTGGTCCAGTTACCCTTTCAGGTACTGCCCTATCAGCCATGACAGGAATCATCTTGAACTTGATCTTGCCATACGAAAATAAAGATTAAGAATCTAAACACATCAAAAAACGAGCATTTCCAATTACGGAAGTGCTCATTTTTCTTCTTTCTAAAAAAGGAAAGCCCTGCGGCCTTCCTTTGTCTTACTTACGTTTCTTCTTCGCTTTTTTCATTTTGTTAGCCATGCGTTTCATGGACTGTTTCATAGCAAATTCACCAATTTTACCTTTAAGTCCGCCACCAAACATCTGACTCATATCTGGCATTCCTGCTCCTCCGAAAGCTGACAGGTCAGGCATACCGCCTTGTCCCATCATTCCTTCAAGGGCAGACATATCCATTCCTCCCATATTTGGCATATTTTTAGGAAGGTTGTTTGGATTGATTCCCATCTGCTTCATCATTTTGTTCATATCCCCAGACATAACACCCTGCATGAGTTGTTTAGCTTGGTTAAAGTCTTTGATGAATTTATTGACTTCGACAAAGGTATTTCCAGAACCAGCAGCGATACGACGACGACGGCTTGGATTTAACAAATCTGGATTTTCACGCTCTTCAGGCGTCATAGAAGAAACAATGGCACGTTTGCGAGCAATCTGGCGTTCATCTACCTTCATGTTTTGAAGTGCTGGATTGTTGGCCATACCTGGAATCATCTTGAGCAAGTCTTCCATCGGCCCCATATTTTGCACCTGATCCAACTGATCAATGAAATCATTGAAATCAAAGGTGTTTTCACGCATCTTCTCAGCCATTTCAAGGGCTTTTTGCTCATCGTATTCTTGAGAAGCTTTCTCAATCAAAGTGAGCATATCTCCCATACCAAGAATACGACTTGACATGCGGTCTGGGTGGAAGGTTTCAATGTCCGTAATCTTTTCACCTGTACCAGTGAACTTGATTGGTTTTCCAGTGATGTGACGAACAGATAGGGCCGCACCACCACGAGTATCACCATCAATCTTGGTAAGGATAACCCCAGTCACTTCCAACTGAGCATTAAACTCACGCGCAACATTGGCCGCTTCTTGACCAATCATGGCATCAACGACGAGCAGAATTTCATTTGGTTGAGCCAATGCTTTTACATCACGAAGCTCATTCATCAGAAGCTCATCAATCTGCAAACGACCTGCCGTATCAATCAAGACATAGTCGTTATGATTGGCTTGGGCTTGTTCCAAACCTTGACGAACAATCTCCACAGCTGGAACCTCTGTCCCAAGTGCGAAAACCGGCACATCAATCTGTTGTCCCAAGGTCTTCAGCTGGTCAATGGCAGCTGGACGATAAATATCCGCCGCAATCATCAAAGGACGAGCATTTTCTTCTTTCTTGAGTTTGTTGGCCAATTTACCTGCAAAGGTTGTTTTACCAGCCCCCTGCAAACCAACCATCATGATGATTGTAGGAATCTTAGGTGACTTGATAATTTCTGCCGTATCAGAACCTAAAACTGCTGTCAGTTCCTCATCTACAATTTTAATAATCTGTTGCGCAGGATTAAGGGTATCAATGACCTCATGTCCGACTGCACGCTCACGAACTTTCTTAATAAAGTCCTTTACAACAGGCAAGGCAACGTCAGCTTCAAGCAAGGCCAAGCGAATTTCTTTGGTTGCCTCTTGGACATCAGATTCAGAGATTTTTCCTTTTTTACGTAAATTTTTAAAGACGTTCTGCAAACGTTCTGTTAAACTTTCAAATGCCATGTTTCTTCCTCTTATTCTCTATTATCAATGCTTGTTAAAATTTCTATCTGCTCCTGCAGAAAGTCATCCTTGGGATAGCGCTCCAAAATCTGATCAAAAATCTGACTGCGGACAATGTAGTCCGAATACATGTGCAATTTCATCTCATAATCTTCCAGAATCTTTTCTGTTCGCTTGATATTATCATAGACAGCTTGACGACTGACACCAAACTCCTCGGCAATTTCAGCAAGGCTGTAATCATCAGCGTAGTAGAGCTCGATATAATTCATTTGCTTGTCTGTCAAAAGCGCCGCATAAAATTCAAAGAGCGCATTCATACGATTGGTTTTTTCGATTTCCATAACTTTTATTATACCAAAAATTAGCCTAATCTACCACACTAAGAAGCCAATCCGAGAAGATAGCTAGCTAAATTTGAAAAAGACAAGAGACTAGCCCCAAGTAATTTCCAATTGATAGCTGGCAAAGGGATGTCCCTCTTGATTTTGTAGTTGATAGTCTAAATGAATCTTTTGCCCATTAACTTCATAACGGCTCGTTTGGATGATAAACTCCTGCATGCCCATAGGTGTGGGAATATAGGCTAAACTATCACTATCCTTTAAAAAGCGCATAATGGTCTTGGGATTGGAAAAACGGCTCATCACCAGTTCTTGACCATGGAATTTAATCACTACTTTTTCCTTTTCCTCATTGTAGAAAAGCAAATAGCTATAATCTCCCTTCTCGTGCACTTCTACATCATAGAGTTGGTCAATCACTTCCAACTGCTCATCAAACTGAATCGTATTTCGCATCCGAATCTTCACATCAAGTCCTCTTTCTTGTCTCTTGTCCTACTATTTTACCAAAAAGAGCAGGATTTTGCTATAATGGTCATATGAACGAAAAAGTATTCCGTGACCCTGTTCACAACTACATCCATGTCAATAATCAAATCATCTACGACTTGATCAATACAAAAGAATTTCAGCGTTTGCGTCGTATCAAACAACTGGGAACTTCCAGTTATACCTTCCACGGCGGGGAGCACAGCCGCTTCTCCCACTGTCTAGGAGTCTATGAAATTGCACGACGCATCACAGAGATTTTTGAAGAAAAATATCCTGAAGAATGGAATCCTGCCGAGTCTCTCTTGACCATGACCGCTGCTCTCCTACATGATCTTGGACATGGTGCCTACTCCCATACTTTTGAACATCTCTTTGATACAGACCACGAAGCCATTACTCAGGAGATTATCCAAAGTCCTGAAACGGAGATTCACCAAGTTCTTCTACAAGTGGCGCCAGATTTTCCAGAAAAGGTAGCCAGTGTCATCGACCATACCTATCCTAACAAGCAGGTCGTGCAACTCATTTCTAGTCAGATTGATGCAGACCGCATGGACTATCTCTTGCGCGACTCCTATTTTACAGGAGCATCTTATGGAGAATTTGACCTGACTCGCATCCTCCGAGTCATTCGCCCTGTCGCAAATGGTATCGCCTTTCAGCGCAATGGCATGCATGCCATCGAAGACTATGTCCTCAGTCGCTACCAGATGTACATGCAGGTTTATTTTCATCCTGCAACACGCGCCATGGAAGTTCTCCTACAGAATCTCCTCAAGCGCGCCAAGGAACTCTAC
The DNA here is from genome assembly GCA_018364455.1 of Streptococcus mitis. GTDB lineage: Bacteria > Bacillota > Bacilli > Lactobacillales > Streptococcaceae > Streptococcus > Streptococcus mitis_BR. The sequence goes on from JAGZLW010000033.1 coordinate 15,973, forward strand.
CCTGAGGATAAAGACTTCTTTGCACGAACTTCCCCACATCTCCTGCCTTTCTTTGAAAAAAATGTGACCTTGTCTGATTATCTGGCTTTGGATGATGGTGTGATGAATACCTACTTCCAACTCTGGATGACCAGTCCTGACAAGATTCTTGCAGACCTGTCGCAACGCTTTGTCAACCGCAAGGTCTTTAAATCCATTACCTTTTCACAAGAAGATCAAGACCAACTCGCCAGCATGAGAAAATTGGTTGAGGACATTGGCTTTGATCCCGACTACTACACTGCCATTCATAAGAACTTCGACCTCCCTTATGATATCTATCGTCCCGAATCTGAAAATCCACGGACACAGATTGAAATTTTACAAAAAAATGGAGAACTAGCCGAACTCTCTAGCCTGTCTCCTATCGTCCAATCCCTTGCTGGTAGTCGTCACGGAGATAATCGTTTTTATTTCCCGAAAGAAATGTTAGACCAAAACAGTATCTTTGCTAGCATTACCCAGCAATTTTTACACTTGATTGAGAACGATCATTTTACCCCAAATAAAAACTAGAAGAGGAAATTTATGAGTATTAAACTAATTGCCGTCGATATTGACGGAACCCTTGTCAACAGCCAAAAGGAGATTACTCCTGAAGTCTTTTCTGCCATCCAAGATGCCAAAGAAGCTGGTGTCAAAATCGTCATTGCAACTGGCCGCCCTATCGCAGGTGTTGCCAAACTTCTGGACGACTTGCAGTTGAGAGATGAAGGTGACTATGTTGTAACCTTCAACGGTGCCCTTGTCCAAGAAACTGCTACAGGACTTGAGATTATCAGCGAATCCTTGACCTATGAGGATTATCTGGATATGGAATTTCTCAGTCGCAAGCTCGGTGTCCACATGCATGCTATTACTAAGGATGGTATCTATACTGCCAATCGCAATATCGGAAAATACACTGTGCACGAATCAACCCTCGTCAGCATGCCCATCTTCTATCGTACTCCTGAAGAAATGGCTGACAAGGAAATCGTCAAATGTATGTTCATCGATGAGCCTGAGATTCTTGATGCTGCCATTGAAAAAATCCCAGCTGAATTTTACGAACGCTACTCCATCAACAAATCTGCTCCTTTCTACCTCGAACTCCTTAAAAAGAATGTGGACAAGGGTTCAGCAATTACTCACTTAGCTGAAAAACTAGGATTGACCAAAGATGAAACCATGGCAATCGGTGACGAAGAAAATGACCGTGCCATGCTGGAAGTCGTTGGGAATCCCGTTGTCATGGAAAATGGAAATCCAGAAATCAAAAAAATCGCCAAATACATCACTAAAACAAATGACGAATCTGGCGTTGCCCATGCCATCCGTACGTGGGTACTGTAAAAGGAAAGAATAGACGAAAACCGCTCGGCTGAGCGGTTTTTGATGTCTAATTAATGCCCCCTGCAGGAATCGAACCTGCAACTACTCCTTAGGAGGGAGTTGTTATATCCATTGAACTAAGGGAGCTAGATAAAAACTCTGCTGAAGAAGCAGAGTTTTTTAGTCGAATTAACGACGGATTTCTTTGATACGAGCTGCTTTACCTTGAAGAGCACGCAAGTAGTACAATTTCGCACGACGTACTTTACCGTAACGAACAACTTCGATTTTTTCAACACGTGGAGTGTGGATTGGGAAGATACGCTCAACACCTACACCGTTAGAGATTTTACGAACTGTGTAGTTTTCTGAGATGCCAGCACCTTTACGTGCGATAACAACACCTTCAAAAATCTGGATACGTTCACGGTTACCTTCAACAACTTTCGCATGTACACGAACAGTGTCACCAGGACGGAATGATGGGATATCTGTACGAAGTTGACCTTCAGTCAAGCTTTGGATTAATGGATTCATTTTATTCTCCTATCTTTGTCAATCTTGAGGAATCCTCCTCAGCGGATAAACTGTATTTTTGTGCGTCCATTACACACAAGATACAGTTTACCAAATTTCCACAAAAAAGTAAAGAAATTTATAGCAGAATTCCTAAAAAAATCGCAACCAAACCACCTAGGTAGGTCAAAGTCAGGTAAGAATAAAAGACCTTCTTATCACTTAGCAACCTTTGGAGTTCGTCATTCAAGGTCGAAAAAGTTGTCAAACCTCCACAAAATCCAGTTGCTAGAATAGCATAGACTTCCTTAGATTCCACATGATTGTAGAATAATCCAATTAAAAAACAACCTAGAAGATTGGCTATGAGCGTTCCAAGTGGCAATTTAGAAGCTTGATTATAGCGGGAAAAGAAATACCGTACGAGCGCTCCAAGACCACAAGCAATTGCAAGATAGACGATTACCATTTCTTCCTCCCTAGAAAATAAGCCAAGAGTAGACCTCCACCAATACTCAAAAGCAAATACATAACTAAACTAAGATAACGCCCAGTATCCAGTAGTTTCACAGCATCAAGCATGAGACTAGAAAAGGTTGTTAGACCTCCGCAAAAACCTGTACCTAGTGCTAAAACCAAGCCCTTACTAGTCCCCTTATAGACCAGATAACCCTTGACAAGATAAACCAAGCAGAAAACTCCCAGATAGTTGACAAAGAGAGTGCCCCAAGGAAAGTCTGGACTGGCTGGCAACCAAGTGGAAACTAGGTAGCGGACAAGTCCGCCCAACATAGCAGCTAGAAAAATCCCTAGCGGATAAAATTGTTCTTTTTTCATTTGATATTTTGATCCTGATAATCACGCGAACGTTTGAGTATGTCCGAAAAAGTCGCTACAATAGTCTCCTGATAGCGCTTGTCTCCTACACGACTTCTAACCTTTTCAAAAATAACTTCTTCTCTCTTGGTATCTAAAATTGCTTTACCTGAAGCTTTCTTATAGGCAACTACATCCTCAACCAAATGCATTCGTTCTTCTAAGAGCTTAACGATTTGGTCGTCGATTTGATCAATTTCTTGACGAATAATATCTAAATCCATACAATCTCCTCCTTTATTTGAATTATTGTATCAAAAAGCCACCAAATAGGCTAGTAAAATCTCAACTCACGATAAGAAAAATGCACTGATTGATTACATCAGCGCACTTTTATGCTTATCCTACTTTAGCAGCCAATTCTTCTGCGAATTGTTCTAAGCGTTCAATGTCTTCTTCCTCGGCAGAAAGATCAACTTTAACACACTCTGAACCTTTTTCTGCTCCTGTTGACACAAAGACACGGTCAAAGTCATCAACAGCCTTACAGAATTCATCGTAGAAGGTATCTCCTGAGCCGACCACTCCGTAGATTTTGCCATTCAAGTTGAGATCTGCTAGGTCTTCGTAGAAGTCCATCATCTCATCTGGCAATTCTCCATCACCATAAGTATAGGTCGCAACGATAGCGATGTCTGCTTCCAAGAAGTCTGAAGCGTCAACAGTTGTACATTCATCAACATCGACATCCAAGCCCAAGTCACGTAATTTGTCTGCTACAATATCTGCAATTTCTTCGGTATTACCGGTCATACTGGCAAATACAATTTTTGCTAATGCCATATCGTCCTCCTCAATTTATCTTTCTCCATTATATCACATCTTTTTCATTTTAAAAATAAAAATTCTTGTGCTACAATGAAATGAGAAAGAATTGAGGTTATTTATGGACATTTGCCATCAAATTTTAGAAAAAATTAAAGAATACGACACGATTATCATTCACCGTCATATGAAACCAGACCCTGATGCCTTGGGAAGTCAGGTGGGATTGAAAGCTCTTCTCAAACATCATTTCCCAGAAAAAACTATCAAAGCAGTTGGTTTTGATGAACCAACTCTTACTTGGATGGCTGAAATGGATCTTGTTGAAGATAGTACCTACCAGGGAGCACTTGTCATCGTCTGTGATACGGCTAATACTGCTCGTATCGATGATAAACGCTATAGTCAAGGTGATTTTCTCATTAAAATTGACCACCATCCAAATGATGATGTATATGGTGACCTATCTTGGGTGGATACTAGTTCAAGTAGCGCTAGTGAGATGATTACCCTATTTGCCCAAACAACTCAACTGGCCTTGTCAGATCGCGCTGCTGAGTTGCTCTTTGCAGGAATTGTCGGTGATACAGGTCGCTTCCTTTATCCTTCTACGACTGCACGGACTCTTCGCCTGGCTGCTTATTTGAGAGAACAGAACTTTGACTTTGCGGCTCTCACCCGCAAAATGGACACTATGAGCTACAAAATTGCTAAACTTCAAGGCTACATTTACGACCATCTGGAAGTGGATGAAAATGGTGCAGCGCGCGTTATCCTGAGTCAAGAAGTCTTGAAACAATTCAATGTTACCGATGCTGAAACTGCAGCCATTGTCGGTGCACCTGGACGTATTGACAGCGTCAGTCTCTGGGGAATTTTTGTGGAGCAGGCTGATGGCCACTACCGAGTTCGCTTACGCAGTAAAATCCATCCTATCAATGAGATTGCCAAGGAACATGATGGCGGAGGCCACCCTCTAGCAAGTGGTGCCAATTCCTATAGCCTAGAGGAAAACGAAATCATCTACCAAAAGTTAAAAAACTTGCTTAAAAACTGATAAAACACTTGCCAAACTTTTCAGAATCTGATAGACTAGTATGGTAACAATCTATGGCTCGCAAAGAGACCATGGCAGAAAGGAAATATTGCAAAATGAAAAAAGA